>JAHUUI010000002.1:0-300000 GCA_019218315.1 Cardiobacteriaceae bacterium TAE3-ERU3
AGTCTTTTCTGTTCTCGCTATACTACTGGGGTTCAGTATATTTAAACGCATCGGGATTATCTTGACAATTAATGACGAAAACCTGCGTGCATATCTGCGTGAGTACGGATTTAAATTATAGTATTGACCAAATACTATTTCATTTTTAGGGGTGACATGTTCACCGCTTTTATTTGGAGACTAGTAACTCCTTGATGAATATTATTTGGATTGTGGAAGTTTAGACTTGATTTTACAGTTCTATAAATCAGCATTTATATTGGTATCTATTTTTGATATTTCTATATTTTATTTATATAGTATGGATGCTATTTTAATTGTCATCAATAGGAGAAATTTATGAAAGAAATTTTGGGTTATGGACTATTATCATCACTCCTGATAATGCTATTTTTGTTAGCTTTTCTAGGTTTTAAAAATTATAGAAAAATCATTGAGTACCTGAAATCTTTTGATAAAAAAGATCTTTTTTGGTTGGTGGTGACAGTGTTTTTAATTTGTGTTCAGCTTTGGGCTTATGAGAATTTAGCTAATCTAGAGCAATCTAATGGTGACCGTGACCCATGGATAGAGCTTGCGTTGTTTTTTTCATTGCCGATTGCAACAGGAGGATTGCTGAGCTTGTTCAGAAAAATTATACTTAAAGAAGTCGATGATTTGAATGTTATTGTAATTTCTATTGCACTTCTACAAGTGGCGCTGGCCATCTTGATAGGAGATTTATCAGGTATCTCTATACAGACTAGATTGATTGCCACTATAGTTTCTGTTGCATTGCCTACATTTATTTTATATGAATTTGATAAGATGAGAAAAAATATTAAATGACTCGGATTGGTATAGTTGAGCTGCTAGATAACAAAGAAGCCCTCATGCGAGGGCTTCTTTGTGTTTGTGACGGTTGGTTAGTGGCTAACGTCCGCGTGGTCAAGCATGAAGACGACCATGTCGTGGAACTGTTCGTCGCTAATTGGTGCGCCACCTTTTGGTGGCATGGCGCCAATACCTTTGATGCCGTCTTGTACCAATGTTTCGAGTGAGCCTGCGTGGTCAAGGCGTGCTTGCCAGTCATCATGGTTACCAAAGACAGGTGCACCAAGTGCTGTTGTCGCGTGGCAGGCAGCGCAAACGCTGTCGTAGGTCTGTTGAGGATCAAATGCGGCTGTTTCTGCGCTTGAAGCAACAGCTGGTGCGGCTTCGCCAACATTTAGCTTACCGACCGGAAGGATACGGGCTTCGATTAAGTTGATACGGTCAATATCGACAGAGGTGTCGGTATTTCCCCAGAAAAAGAAGGGAAGAATAAGAAATATGGGCATAAAGACAAATGCGATGATCATCATCGTTTTGGCATAGCCCGGGATAGAGGTTTGTTGCACTGTTGCCATCATGAAGCTCCGATTAAGGATTATTATGTCCGTGTTACACACGGTTAAGTTTTATGTTGTGATTATCACAAAAACCCTATAACAGCGCAAGCGTTAGTAGACTTTTACTTATCATAGAGGATAGATGTGCCACAGCCGCCTCTTGTTAATAGGTAATCTAATCTGGCTTTGGGCCGCTAAGGGGAGCGCTTTTAACGGCAATATTGGAAATCTTTTGTTGCCATTTTTTTGGTGCCGTAGCATGAATGGAATGGCCATTTATATCTACAGCAACGGTAACGGGCATATCTTCTACTTCAAATTCGTATATGGCTTCCATGCCCAGTTCCGGAAATGCAATAACCTTTGCGCTTTTGATGGCCTTCGATACGAGATAGGCTGCTCCACCAACCGCAATTAGATAGACTGCTTTATTTTTAGCGATGGCTTCGCATGTTTCGGGGCTGCGCTCGGATTTTCCGATCATGCCAAGCAGGCCTGTTTTGGCGAGTAGTTGTGTGGTGAACTTATCCATTCTTGAAGCTGTTGTAGGGCCAGCAGGACCAACTACCTCATCTCTAACCGGGTCAACGGGGCCAACGTAATAAATCATTTTTCCGTTTAAATCCACCGGTAGCGGTTGATTGTTTTCAATCAGATCAGCCATGCGTTTATGTGCTGCATCACGCCCGGTATAAAGCGTGCCACTGAGTAATAGAGTCTCTCCAGCTTGCCAGTCTTTGATATTTTCCCGTTTAAGTGCGTTGAGGTTAATGCGGCGGACATTTTGTTGGTTAAGAGTAATATCCGGCCAGTCGTTCAGATTTGGTGGAGGTAGGTAAGCTGGGCCACTACCATCCAGCGTGAAAGTAATATGGCGCGTTGCTGCGCAGTTTGGAATCATCGCAACGGGTTTTGATGCAGCATGTGTGGGGTAGTCGAGAATTTTTACGTCAAGTACCGTCGTCAATCCTCCTAATCCTTGCGCACCAATACCCAGCGCATTGATCTGGTCAAAAAGCTTTAAACGCAATGCTTCCAATGTATCGAGTTTTGCACCTGTTGCAGCTTTTGCCTTGATCTTGTGGATATCTATATGGCTCATTAGTGATGCCTTCGCAAGCAGCATTGCTTTTTCAGGAGAGCCACCAATGCCAATACCGATGATGCCGGGTGGGCACCATCCAGCACCCATTTGGGGAATGCGGTCAAGTACCCAGTCCTCAATAGAATCAGAAGGGTTAAGCATGGTAAAGCTGGCTTTGTTTTCTGATCCACCTCCTTTGGCTGCGCAGGTTATCTCGACTTTATCTCCGGGGACGATTTCGGTATGAATGACGGCGGGTGTATTGTCCTTGGTGTTTTTGCGGATGCCAGCTGGGTCACATACAACAGAAGCGCGTAAGAGATTGTCTGAATGTGTATAAGCCCGGCGAACACCTTCATTAATCATATCGGTGATGCTCATCGTGCTATTCCAGTGTACGTCCATGCCTATTTTTAAAAAGACTGTCGCAATCCCTGTGTCCTGACATATCGGCCGGCGACCTTCAGCACACATACGGCTGTTGATCAATATTTGTGCCATGGCATGTTTGGCAGCTTCACTTTCTTCCTTTGCCCAAGCCTCACTAAGTGCATGAATATAGTCAGGAGGGTGGTAGTAGCTAATATATTGAAATGCATCTGTAATGCTGGTGATGAAATCGTGTTGTGTAATTGTGCTCATGATGAATGTTTTATTATGTCGTTAGAGTACTTAATCATACACTGCCCATTGCGCGGTTGATGAATACCTCTCAGGCAAGATCTTTGGTCAATGATGAGCTTGCCTACATATCTTCATCTTTTTTACCTGTAGCTTTTAAATAAATAATGTACTGAAAAGCGGCCGTGATACTGCCACTAAAAGTGCTTTGGTATAGAATGCCGTGCTTTGTATAACTCCGGAATGACTATGGACACTGATCGCGTACACTTTTTGACTATCGAGGCGGCCGATGATGGGCAACGCGTTGATAACTTTATTCGTAAACGCTATCCGAATTTGCCGAAAAGCCGTATTTATCAGATGTTGCGTAAAGGTGAAGCGCGTCTCAATAAGAAGCGCATCAAGCCAACAGACCGTATCCAAACCGGTGATATGTTGCGCTTACCTCCGATCCCTGATGGTACTCGCCAAGCGCAATGGGTACCGCCACGTTGGCAGGAAGTCGTAAAGAGCAACGTGCTGTACGAGGATGATGATTTCCTTATTATCAATAAGCCAGCAGGGTTAGCTGTGCATAGTGGTAGCGGGCAGGAATTTGGCGTGATTGATGTGGTCCGATCAGAGTGGGGAGAGCATTATGCAGAGCTTGCGCACCGTCTTGATCGTGAGACATCAGGCTGTCTGGTGCTGGGTAAGCATCGGGATGCGTTGGCTGTATTTCAGCAAGCAATGCAGGATGATGAGGTGGAAAAGCGCTACTGGTGCTTGGTAGCTGGGCAATGGGATGCGAATTGCACCGAAGTTTCTCTCAAGCTTGCCAAGCGCGATGAAGGCATGGTGGTTGCTGATGATGGTAAGGACGCGCATACGTGGTTCTTCATCATCCGCGCTTTGCAGAATCTGACGTTATTGGAAGCATTGCTCGACACAGGGCGTACGCATCAGATTCGCGTGTCAGTTGCCGAGAAAGGGCATCCGATCATTGGTGATGGTAAATACGGTGATTTTGCGCTGAACCGCCGGTTCGCGGCGAATGGCTTTGAGGGTATGTTTTTACATGCGCGTAGTATCCGCTTTACTTACAAAAATAAAGTTATCCAAACGCAGGCGCCTTTGCCTGAAAAAGCACAACATTTGTTAGATAAACTTGAAGAGGTTGACCATGACTTATGATGAAGAACGCGCATTGGCGCAGGTTGCCAATGAAGCGATTATTGAATTACGCCGGCGCAGACGGTGGAAGATTTTTTTCCGCTTGGTGTGGCTGCTGATTGTGCTCGCTATTGTTGCCCGCGCAGTTGTAGGTAGTAAAGAAGAAAAAGCTTATCCGAGCAACTCAGAGCATGTTGCTGTGGTTGAAGTTGATGGCGTTATTGCTCCGGGTATGCCAGCGAGTGCTGAGGATCTTAACGAAGCACTGACCGATGCTTTTGAAAATACGCACTCTAAAGCGGTGATTTTGGCAATTAACTCCCCGGGTGGTTCACCGGTGCAGTCCGGGCAAGTGTATCGCACGATTGATCGGCTGAAGAAAAAGCACGATAAAAAAGTCTATGCGGTGATTAGTGACGTGGGTGCGTCCGGTGCATATTTTATTGCCGCTGCAGCGGATGAAATTTACGCAGATCCGGCGAGTATTGTCGGTTCAATCGGCGTGATTTCGCAATCAGTTGGGGTTGAAGGATTGATGGACAAGCTCGGCATTCAGGGGCGTACGTTCAAAGCGGGTAAATATAAAGATTTTCTTAATCCTACCAAGCCTTTGGAAGGGTTCGAAGTTGCGCACATGGATAGCGTACTAGCTGACGTACATCAGCAGTTTATCGATGCGGTGAAAGCAGGGCGTGGTGATCGTTTGGTCGACCCCAAAGCCAATAACTTGTTTACCGGTCTATTCTGGAGTGGGCAGCAAGCTAAGCAGTTAGGGTTGGTCGACGGATTGGCGTCCACTCGTGAATTGGTCGATGAGCTTTATGGCAGTGATATGGAAACGGTGCTCTATTCTCCTGCTTTGTCGCCTTGGCAGCAGTTGTCGCGTGACTTGAAGAGTGAAGTCACGCAACAGGTCAATACGCTATTTGGCACACACCAACAGGTCAGCGCCGTACTCGCTAAATAATTCATTGAGTGCGATCAGCGGTAAACCAATCAGTGCGTTGGGGTCTCGGCCTTCCAATGCACTGAATAGTAGAATGCCAAGCCCTTCGGATTTGAAACTGCCAGCGCAGTTGAGTGGCTGCTCAAGGGCAATATAGCGGCGGATAGTTGCGTCATCGAGGTCACGAAATACGACGTCAAATGGCTCGACGATTGTTTTGCAGGTATCGCCGTGGCGTAGGCATAGACCAGTAAGAAAGCGCACACGCTTGCCGCTAAAGCGCTGTAATTGCGCGATGGCATTGGCTTCGCTGTGTGGCTTACCAAGAATGTCGCCATCAAGTGTGGCAACTTGGTCCGAGCCAATCACAAAGGTATTCTCATCGGCCGCTACAGCTTGTGCTTTGGCTTCGGCCAGCCGTGCGACCAATTGTGCTGCCGTTTCACCTTGCTGCGTAGTTTCATCTACCTCGGGCTTTGCCGTGGTAAAATCCAGCCGCAATGTATCCAGGCATTGGCGACGATAGATTGAAGTGGATGCAAGAATAATCTGCATGTAGATCACCGTAAGTAAAAAGAATGACATTATGACAAAAAAAAACCAACAAGAGCAGGACGCAACATTTGACTGGCAACTGATTCACCCACGGTTTTGGGGGCATTGGCTATTGCTCGGGTTGTTGCGCTTTGTGGTATTACTGCCTTATTCACTGCGTATGGGGATCGGCAGCCTGCTCGGCAAGCTGATGTTTGCGGTGATGCGCTATCGCCGGGAGATCAGTATCGTCAATATTGATAAGGCTTTTCCTGAATTGTCCACCTCGGAGCGCGAACAGCTGCTCGATGAATTTAGCAAGAACCTCGGTCGTGGCGTGATAGAAATGGGTATGGCCTGGTTTTCGCGTGACAATGAGCTATTGCGTCGCTGCGATTTTGAAGGCGATGAACATAGCCTTGCATTACTTCAAGATGATGATACGCCAGTAATACTGGTCGGTATGCATACAACGATGCTTGAGCTGGGGTTGCGTCTGCTTGGACTGTATGTTGATGCAGGTGGGCTATACAAGCCTATTCATGATCCTCTGATTGATCGCTGGTTGCGTCAATTACGTGGCAGTATCGCGACTGAGTTGGTACAGGCACAAAATATGCGCCATATTTTGCGTTTTCTTAGAGATGGCAACAACTTATGGTATGCCTTTGATCAGGATATGGGGCCAAGAGTGAGTGTGTTTGCACCATTCTTTGGCATCGAGGCTGCAACGGTTAACGTCTTACCCAAGCTGCGTGAACGTACTGATGCACACTGGGTGCCGGTATTCATGTGGCGTGAGGATGATTGGCGCTACAGCGTGCGGGTGTTGCCGGAAATTGAGGCAATTGAAGGTGAAACCGATGAAGCACTGATGACGCGGGTCAATGCCATTTTCGAGCAGGAAATCCGTGCCCATCCTGCGCAGTATTATTGGGTACATCGTCGCTTTAAAAGTACGCCAACAGGTCGTATTGAAGACTATCCAGATAAGAGCGAGATGTGATGCAAAAAATAGGCTTGGTTGGCGGCTTGAGTTGGGTTTCTACGCTTGAGTATTACCGCTGTATCAACGAATTGGCGCGCGAAGCGCGTGGTGGACATTTCAGCGCTGATATTGCATTGGAAAGTATTGATGAAGGGCGTTTTCTCGCAGCACAACATGCCGACCCTCAAGAGCGTGAGTGTGCTGCGCTTATTGCCTCGGCTGTTGACCGCGTTCAGGGCAGTGGGGCTTGCGTGGTTGCGCTTTGTGCCAATGGCTTGCACCGCTTTGTCGATGATCTCGCGTTACTTGAAGGCACTACTTTGGTCAATATCGCTGAAGCGACAGCCAAAGCAGTACAAAAAGCCGGTTGCTCTCGAGTTGGCTTGCTTGGGGTCAAGGCGACGATGCAAGGGAACTTTTATCGCGCTGCATTGGCGACCAAAGGTATTGAAGTAGTAGTGCCAAGCCTTGAGGTTCAGGAAGAGGTACATAGGATCATCATTGATGAATTGGTGATGAACCATTTTAGCGAAGCGACTGCTGCACAGATGCGTGAAATCGTTGCCGACCTTGATGCTGAAGCAGTGATATTGGGCTGTACTGAAATTCCGCTACTGTTGCCTGAGCGTGAGGTCGGTGGAAAAGCATTATTCGCCACGACTGAAATTCATTGCCGCGAAATCGTACGCCAAGCTTTATTGTGAATTGCGTCGTGAGTAAGCAAGAGGGTATTGCGTTTAAAGCCGCGTTGCTTGGTATCTCCATCTTTCTACTATCGCACCTTGCGATTGCGCCCGCGATCCCCAAGTTGTATCAACTTTATCAGCAGCAGAATCCAGATATTGGCTTGGCTTCGGTCGAAAGCCTCGTCACCATGCCCGCTGCAATGATTACTTTGTTTGTCCTACTCAGCGATGGGGTGGCCCGAAGGTTGGGTAAAAAGCGTACCGTGTTACTTGGTTTGGGCTTAACATTGATGGCTGGCGTTGCGCCATTTTTCTTGACGGATTTTGTGTGGGTAATGGTCAGCCGCGTATTGCTCGGTATTGGCATTGGCTTGTATAACGCGCTGTCGATCAGTTTGCTCAGTGATTTTTACCACGGTCAGCAACGCAGCAACATGATCGGACTGCGTACATCGTTCCTTAATATCGGCAAAGCTCTGACGACCTTTATTGCCGGTTATGCACTGATTTATGGCGCTGAATATACGTTTCTTGTTTATGTGTTGGTTGTGCCGGTGTGGATATTGTTCGTGCTGTATGTACCTGAACCACAATTATTACAGCACCAGCAGCAGAATCGCCAAGCGATGTGGGGTAAGAATACCTTTGGAATTTGCCTGCTGACTTTTCTCGTCGGCGTCTGCTATATCGGTGCAACGGTGAAAATACCGACATTGCTCGTCAGCTATCACGGCTTGGGCGATGATGATAGCCGCAATATGCTCACCGTCCTGGCTATTAGTGGCACATTGCTCGGCTTTGTTTTTGGTCAAATATTTAGCCGTTTACAGGGTTGGATGTTGTCGTTAATGCTTTTGATCATGGCATTGGGCAATGTGCTATTTGCATCAACTTCAAGCGTAGCGCTGCTTTATCTTGGCTCAATATTCATCGGTCTTGCTTTTGTTGGCACGATGTCGAGTATTTTTTGCTTGATTACGCAGCAGTTTGCGGCTCAAAAAGTTTTATTCGTGACCAGTATGGCGCTGGCCGCGGGCAATATCGGCGCACTTGCCGCACCAGCTGTATTAACCAAATTGCCTGAACTGTTAGGGTTTGATCATTTGGTTATGCCGTTTTATATCACCACAGCCATTTTGCTTGTCAGTATGGTTGCCAATATTTTGTTGGCTAAGCCGTGGTTGGGCTTAAGGTCTGCGTACAATTGAGCCGATGTAGATGGCGGTGAGGGTGACGAATGCGCCGAACCATTGCAAAGCATTGATGGGCTTATCAAGTAGCAGATAATCAATGACCAATGCGGCAACGGGTTCACTGAGCATGATCAATCCGGTGAGCGCAAGGCTGAGCTTGGGAATAGAGAACGCAACCAGCCCCCACGCGACGCATTGCATGACGGTGCCGTAGACAATTACCAGCGCAATGTCTTGCCAGCCAATTGGCACAAAGTGGCCGTGATCAATAATCAATCCGAGCGGCAGAATGGCGAGTGCACCGGCGGCGCTCGAAATCAGCATCAAGGCAATCAGGTTGGTGATTTCAATATCGTGGGTTTTGCGAATACTCGCCATCGCAGCGGCAAACATCAAGCCGGAAATAATACCGCTGGTGAATCCCCAGGCTGCGTTGTCATTGTGCCTAAATTCGGGGCTGCCGATCATCGCCACGCCGGTAATGGCGAGTAATAGGCTGCAAAGTTGAATTAGGGTCAGGCGTTCAGCAAAAAAAACGATACCGATACCGGCGAGAAAGAATATTTGTAGGCTATTGAGCAGGGTCGATATTCCGGGGCCGATGGCGTGAATACTTTCATGCCACAAGGCAAGGTCTAGGGCGAGGAAGATGCCGGAAAGTGCTGCAAACAACATAGCGATACGCGAAGTCGGCATTGCCGCACGTTGTTGTACGGCAATGATGCCAAATACACCAGCTGCAATGGCTAAGCGCCAAAAAGCAATGGCGTACGCTCCGACGTCGACAAATGCAACAATCAGGCTGCCCAGGCCAAATAAAACGCAGCCGGTGATGAGTAATAAAATAGCGTGGCGCTCACTCATGAATCGACTTCATCCCACAGCAAACGTATCGCGAATAAAATCAATACGCCACCCATGATGCGCTCAAACCAATGGCCAAGGCGTAAAAAAGCCTTACGTACAGCCGGGCGCGATAGCATTACTGCGACGAAGGTAAACCACAGTGCGGTACTAAAGCATAACCATAGCCCATAAAGAGCCTGTATGGTGAGTGGTGTTTCTGCAGAAACGATAGTGGTAAAAATTGCGAGGAAGAACAGGGTGACCTTGGGGTTTGTGGCATTGGTCAAAAATCCACGCAAAAAGGCTTTGCGTGCGCTTGGGGTATCAGGCATAACGATGTTGGGGTCGTGTAAGGGAGATGCGGCTGGTTGTGCGCGCAATAATCCTATCCCCATCCACAATAAATAAGCAGCGCCGATAAGCTTGGCTATGGTCATCGCCCAGTCGTGGGTGACGAGCAAGATACCAATACCGAACAGGGTATAAATCACATGCAGAGAAAGACCGCAGCCGATGCCGAGTGCAGTGATAATGCCAATGCGTTGCCCGTGGCGCACGCTTTGGTTGACGATAACCGCAAAATCCGGCCCGGGAGACATCACGGCAAGTATGTGTGCCACAGTGAGCATGGCAAATTGCGAGAGGTAGAGAGCGGTATTTTTATCCATAAAAAAGCTAGAGTAACCATTAAGATTACTCTAGCTTAATTTATCCACGTTATATGAACAAGTAACTGGCTATGATTGCTTAGCCAGCGAAGCAGCCAAGCCGATGTAATCTTTCGGCGCAAGGTTGCGCAGGCGGGTTTTGGCTTCGTCAGGTAGGTCGAGAGCATCAATGAATGCAGCGAGCTTTTCTGGCGTGATTTTTTGCCCACGAGTGAGTGCTTTGAGCTTTTCGTATGGCTCAGGGATGTCGTAGCGGCGCATCACGGTTTGTACGGCTTCGCCGAGGACTTCGGGGTTCGCTGCGAGGTCAGCAGCAATCACGTCGTGGTTCACTTCGAGCTTGCCAATGCCTTTTTCCAGCGCAGCGAGCGCAATCAGAGCATGACCAAATGCGGTGCCGAGGCTGCGTAGGACGGTAGAGTCGGTCAGGTCGCGTTGGAAGCGCGATACTGGCAGCTTGCCGGCGAGGTGTTGGTTAAGCGCGTTGGCAATACCGAAATTGCCTTCGGCATTCTCGAAGTCGATAGGGTTGACTTTGTGCGGCATGGTTGATGAGCCAACTTCGCCAGCAATCACTTTTTGCTTGAAGTAGTTGAAGCTGATGTAGCCCCAAATGTCGCGCGCAAAGTCGAGCAGGATGGTATTGATGCGTGCGAGGTTGTCGAGCAGTTCAGCAACGTAGTCATGTGGTTCAATTTGCGTCGTCATTGGGTTGTAAGTGAGCCCAAGGGTATTTTTGACGAATTTTTCTGCCAGTTGTGGCCAATCAACTTCAGGGTAAGTGATGCTGTGTGCGTTGAAGTTACCGACCGCACCATTGATTTTAGCGAGCATTTCTTGCTTGGCAAGCTGATTCAGCTGGCGAGTCAAGCGGTAATGAACGTTGGCGATTTCCTTGCCGAGTGTGGTTGGTGAAGCAGGCTGACCGTGGGTGCGCGAGAGCATTGCGGTATTGGCTTCGCGTTCAGCAAGTTCGGCGAGCAGGTCTGCAATACGTTGGTAGCGGGCCAAAATAAGGTCGCGGCCATCGCGTAGCATCATTGCGTAGGAAAGGTTGTTGATGTCTTCCGAAGTGCAGGCGAAGTGGACAAACTCGATTTTGCCTTTGAGTTCGTCGTTATTGGCGAGGTCTTTTTTGAGCTGGTATTCAACGGCTTTGACGTCGTGGTTAGTGGTGCGCTCAATGTCTTTGATTGCTTCAGCAGTGGCGAGGTCGAAGCCATCATAAAGCTGATCGATAAATTGCTGACCCTCAGCAGAAAGTGGCTGTAGTTCGCTGATCCCTTCGTGATTGGCGAGTGTTTGTAGCCAACGCAGCTCGACGCGGTAGCGGTATTTAATTAAGCCGTATTCGCTGAACAGTTCACGCAGTGCAGCGGTTTTGTCGCCATAGCGACCATCAACGGCTGAGACGGCGGTAAGAGAGTTAAGAGATAGGGTCATGATGTCTCCTTATGAGTCGAGAAGAGTGAGTTTGCCGAGCGTGTCCCGCTGCCAGCGATGGTTATTGCTGTCAGTGAAAGAAATAGAGATGATACAGCGTTTTCTGCTCATAGTGATTGGTCTGAGTTTGGCGGGATACTGTGAGAGAGGAATGGCGTATTCCCATGCGTCTTTGTTGTGTTCAGCTTGCTCAGGGGTTAGAAAATCAGCATAACTACCTTTATGCTTGGCTAAGCAAAAATAGTAGCCGGGGGGCAATATATCAATATTGATCGGTAAAGCAGCTTGTTTTTCGCTGTTGAGTAATTCTATAACGACGTCAAAGATAGGTGTATCCGATTGATTTTGAATAATGACACCCACACCTTTCCAGCTTTTATCCAAAGCATTTAGTGGCGGGATATCTGCGCCAATCCATGCGCTGATTTTGCTTGCTTGCGCGCGCTTTTTTTCTTCTTCTGCATCGCGATCACGCTGTTGCTCGAGCTTATACAGTCGTCGTGCTTCGTAGGTGGCATATGCAGCAAAGATAACGGCAAATAGTGCAGCATAGGCATTTACCCAGTCAGCAGAGATGATCATATTCATATAATCCACGCGATCACCCAGAGGACACCTAGCGCAAACACACCTGCGATGATATCGTCAATCATGATGCCGAAACCACCAGGTGCATGCTTATCAATCCAGCCGATTGGCGGTGGCTTGATGATGTCGAAAAGACGGAATAGGGCGAATGCAGCGAGCGCTGACCATAGCAACCCCCAGCGCTCTACGAGTACCGGTGGTAAGCACACCAGCGCCAGCCATACGCCGACGAATTCATCCCAGACGATCCCGCCGAAGTCGTGTACGCCAAGATCCTGCGCTGTTTTACCGCAAAGATAGATGCCGATGATAAAGCTGACGATCAATAACGCTGCACCAGCCCATGTCCCGATCAGATATGGCGCAAAAGGCAGAAACAACAAAGTCCCTGCAACGGTACCCCATGTGCCGGGTGCTGGCGTGATTAAGCCGCTACCGAGGCCAAAAGCGAGGAAATGGATTGGCTGCTTGATCAGTGCGCTAAAGCTGGTCGGCATCATGAAGTGTGCTCGCTATTGAGGCATTCCTGAATAAGCTGTGGGCCACGATAGATAAAGCCGCTGTAGATTTGCACGAGATTAGCACCAGCGGCGAGTTTGTCGCGGTAGTCGGCTGCGGTCATGACGCCACCTGCGGCAATGATGGCAATCTCTGGTAGGCGCTCGCGGATTTGCGCGATGATTGCTGTGCTGCGTTCGCTCAATGGTGCGCCTGATAAGCCGCCTTGTTCATCACCATGCGGGTGATTGGCAACGCTGCTTTTATCGAGCGTGGTGTTGGTAGCGATGATGCCATCAACGCCACTGTATTTAATCACATCGAGCATTTGCTCCAGTGCTTCTTCATTATTATCCGGCGCAATTTTAACCACCAACGGCACATAGCGTCCGCTTTGCTTATGGCGCTCACTTTGTGCAGCTTTTAACCCACCAAGCAAATCAGCCAGTGCTTTACCGTGTTGTAAATCACGTAGGCCTACGGTGTTGGGTGAGGAAATGTTGATGGTGAGATAGTCTGCGAGTGGATAAGCAGCATTGAGGCCGATCAGGTAGTCATCAAGTGCACATTCATTTGCTGTGTCTTTATTTTTGCCGAGGTTGATGCCGATCAGAGGAGGATGCTGCACCAAGGCCAGACGAGAGCGTGCTTTACTGACGTTGGCACAGAGGCTTTCAATGCCGTTGTTGTTAAAGCCCATGCGGTTAATGATCGCGTGGTGCTCAGGTAAGCGGAAAAGGCGTGGCTTGGGGTTGCCGGCTTGGGCGCGTGGCGTGACGGTGCCAACCTCAATAAAACCAAAGCCCATACGCGCAAATGCGGGAATAGCAATGGCATTTTTATCCAGCCCGGCTGCAAGTCCGAGGCGGTTTGGAAAGGTTAGCCCCATGCACTGGGTTGGCTGATGGTGACTAAATTCCGGCGCAAGCCACGGGCACTTGCTCAAACTGCTAAGGGTCAGGTTATGGCTGGTTTCAGGATCACAACGAAAAAGCAGGGGTTTGATGAGTTTATACATGTTGCTGTTCAAATTGCTGCATGAAGTCAATGAGTGCGTCAACGCTGGCCATTTCCAAAGCGTTGTAAAGGCTGGCGCGCAGCCCGCCAACGCTACGATGGCCTTTGAGCCCTGAGAGTCCCGCTGCATCAGCAGCGGAGACAAAGGCTTTATCCAACTCTTCGGACGGGGTACGGAAGATAACGTTGGTGTGCGAGCGGTATTCAGGGGCAATTGGGTTGTAGTAGAAATCGCTGCTGTCGATGGCAGCGTAGAGTTTGGCTGATTTTTCTGCGGAAAACTGATTGAAATGGCTGATGCCGCCTTGTTCTTTCATCCAGTGTAGCACTTTGTTGAGTATGTAAATTTGCCACGTCGGTGGGGTATTGTAGAGAGAGTTGGCGTCAGCGTGGGTTTTATAGCAGCTAAACTTGGCAATCTCAGGGTGGTCGACAAGGTAATTTTCATGAACGAAGACCAATGCCAGACCTGATGGAGCAAGGTTTTTCTGTACGCCGCCATAAACCACTGCGCAGCGTTCCCACGGAATATCGCGGGTGTAATAGTCTGATGAAGCGTCGATGACCAATGGAATGCCGAGGTCTGGATATTCGCGCCATTGAATGCCGCCGATCGTTTCGTTGCTGGTGATGTGCAAGTAGCGGTAATCCTTGTCGCCAATGCTCAGTTCTTCAGCAGCGGGAAGCGTGGTGTAGTCTTTGGCTTTACCGTCCCAGATGCAGCGCATGGTTGCGATGCGGTTGGCTTCACTGAGCGCTTTACCGGCCCAAATGCCGCTGTTGATGATCGCGGCTTCACCGCCTTCGGCGAGCAGATTTTGTGCACTCATGGCAAATTGCTCGCTGGCGCCGCCTTGTAATAACAACGGCTTGAATTGTGGCGGGGCTGAGATGAGTTCTTGTGCCAAAGCCAATGTTTCTTCATGGACTTGCATAAACACCTTGCTGCGGTGCGAGATTTCCATGACCGACATGCCGGTGCCGGCAAAGTTGGTGAGTTCATTTTGCGCTGCTTCGAGCACGGACAAAGGCAATGTACAAGGGCCTGCACAGAAGTTGTGGATGCGTTGGGTCATGGTGATGCGTCCAAAAAAGGGCTAAAGTAGCACTATCATTGCAGTGGTGCAATGATAGTGTTTATTGATGCTGGTGCTTAGAATTTGTTGGCGATTCAGCATGGCTTAGAACAGCCCGGTAATCCGACCTTCTTCATCAACCGAAATACGCTCGGCCGCTGGTGATTTGGGTAAGCCAGGCATTTTCATGATGTTGCCGGCAATAGCGACGACGAAGCCTGCGCCAGCCGATACCTGCGCATTTTCGATATGCAAGGTAAAGCCTTCTGGTGCGCCAAGTTGGCTTGGATCATCGCTGAAAGAGTATTGGTTCTTGGCGATGCACACTGGTAAGTCTGAAAAGCCGAGTTCTTCAAGCTTTGCCAACGATTGTTGCGCGGCTTTGCTGAATGCGACATCTTTGGCGCGGTAGACTTTTTGCGCGATGGTGCTGATCTTGTCGGTCAATGACAGTTCGTTGTCATAGATCGGCGCGAATTGAGCAGGGTTTTGCAGTGCCTCAAGCACGGCTTCAGCGAGTGCTTTGCCGCCTTTACCACCCTCAGCCCATACATCGCAAAAAGCGACGCTTACGCCAGCTTCGGCGCATGATTGCTTGACAGTCTGCAATTCTGCATCGCTATCGCTGCTAAAGCGATTAATCGCAACCACGACTGGGACACCAAAGCGCTGCATATTTTCAATGTGGCGGCGAAGATTGGGCAAGCCATTTTCCAGTGCTGAGGTGTCTTCATCGTTGAGTTCATTTTTTGCTTTGCCACCGTTGTATTTCAGTGCGCGGATGGTGGTGACGATCACGGCACAATCAGGGGCAATACCCGCTTGGCGGCATTTGATATCGCAGAACTTCTCCGCACCAAGGTCAGCACCAAAGCCCGCTTCGGTGACGGTGTAGTCAGCAAAGTGCATGGCGGTTTTGGTCGCGATGACACTGTTGCAGCCGTGGGCAATATTGGCGAATGGGCCACCGTGGACGAATGCCGGTGTGCCTTCGATGGTTTGCACGAGGTTGGGCTTTAGTGCGTCTTTAAGCAAAGCAGCCATCGCGCCGTGTGCATTGAGATCGCGAGCGTAAACAGGCTGCTGATCGCGGGTGTAGCCAATGAGAATATTGCCGAGGCGCTGCTGCAGGTCGGTGAGATCTTCTGCGAGACAGAAAATTGCCATAACTTCCGAAGCAACGGTGATGTCGAAGCCGTCAGGGCGGGTGACACCATCAGCTGTGCCGCCAGCACCGCTGATAATTTGGCGCAGTTGGCGGTCGTTCATATCTACTGCGCGACGCCACGTGATGCGCTTGGGGTCAATGTTCAGTGCATTACCGTGGTGGATATGGTTGTCGATCATTGCTGCGAGCAGGTTATTGGCTGCGCTGATCGCGTGAATATCGCCAGTGAAATGCAGGTTAATCGCTTCCATCGGTAGCACTTGCGCGTAGCCGCCGCCTGCAGCGCCACCTTTGATGCCAAATACCGGACCAAGCGAAGGTTCGCGGATGGCAATCGCAGCATTTTTACCGAGCTGACGCAAAGCATCGGCCAGCCCGATGGTGACAGTGGTTTTGCCCTCACCAGCCGGGGTTGGATTGGTCGCGGTAACGAGAATGAGCTTGTGATTTGACGGTGCTTTTGTGAATGGCGTAGGGGGGGTGAGCTTGGCGATGTGATGACCGTAAGGGATCAAGTCTTTTTGTTCGATACCAAGCGTGGCAGCAATGTCTGTAATGGGTTGTAATTGGGCGGCATAAGCGATGTCGGCGTCATTCATGAGTGCATTCCATATATACTGCGGTCAAGGTGTTAATTATAATGGCGGCGCTATAAAAAACATACCAATATTGAAAGATAGACTACTTGATTATCAAAGCTAGATCAGTGCTAATCGCACAAAAAAAGCTTGGTAAATGACCTTTTTGTGATTGTATAAACTAATAAATTAAGGTGATAACTCTATAAAATACTAATTATTATGCAATTATTCCCTGATGGTTTGGAGGATGCTGCAAATTAAGATAATGCAGCTATCATCTTTTAGTAAAAAAATCAAAATTTAACGGTTTTTTTAACTTTTTATTAATTTACTTAATATTTTAAATATCAGCTATCGCTTTATTTTTACCTTTAAATTCAGTTGATAACAAAATAGTTGTTCTATTTTATCGAATTAATTCGCTTTAACGGAAAAAGCTAAACCTATACAGTTATAAAAAAATATAGGGGATTTGTATGGTAAAAACAGTGGTGGTGGCTTTTGGTGGTAATGCCTTGATTAACGATTCGGGTAAAACAGCCTTTCCACATCAGTATGATCATCTTACGCAAACTGTTGGTCATATTGTCGATCTTAAAGAAGCAGGATGGAATGTGGTAGTTGTGCATGGGAACGGCCCACAAGTTGGTTTTTCCCTACAGCGTTCTGAAATAGCCAAATCAGAAGTTAGTCCGCTGCCATTAGATTATGCCGTTGCTGAATCTCAGGGGTCGATTGGCTTTATGTTCCAGCGTGCTCTGAATAATGAAATTATTCGCCGTGGCCTCAATTTACAGGTTGCTACTGTAGTTACTGAAGCACTAGTCAAAGAGGATGATGTGGCTTTTTCTCAGCCAAGTAAGCCGGTTGGTGGCTTTATGAATAAGGAAGAAGCACAAAAGGTTCAGAAGGAGCTGGGCTGGAGCGTTATGGAAGATGCTGGTCGAGGATGGCGGCGTTGTGTTGCCAGTCCAAGGCCTATCCGTATTTTGGAGCAAGATATTATTCATCAGCTCATTGATAATGGCGCGATTGTGATTGCTGGTGGCGGTGGCGGTATAGCAGTTTGTGAAGATGAACACGGTAATTTGCAAAGTCTTGAGGCAGTTATTGATAAAGATTTGACAGCTGCCTTGATAGCCGTTGAGCTGCGTGCCGATTGCCTGCTGATTCCGACCGGTGTGCCGAAAGTTGCAATACATTTTGGCCAGCCAAATCAGCAGTGGCTTGATACTTTGACTCTCGAACAAGCGCAGGAGCTCATTGATCGAGATGAGTTGGGTAAAGGTTCAATGCAGCCAAAAGTAGAGGCGTTAATGCAATATGTGGCGGCTTGTCCGAGTGGTTGTGGTGTGATTACCGATCCGCCGTCCATGCTTGAGGCACTTGCAGGCAAAAATGGTACGCGCCTTCAGGGGCAATATTATCAAAGTCAGTAGTTGAGGTGAGTAACCATGAGCTTTTCTTCCGATACGATTCGCGTACTGCAAATTATTGCGCAAACAGGCAGTTTTAGTGAGGCCGCTAAAGTTCTGCATCGTGTGCCATCAGCAGTGAGCTATACGGTTAAAAAAATGGAAGAAGAGCTCGAGGTGCCGCTGTTTGATCGCAGTGGAAAGAATGTACGCCCAACACCAGCTGCGCAATATATTATTGAACACAGTGATTGGATTTTACACGGGTTGAATGAATTAAAGCGCAATGCTACACAAATTAGCACAGGTATAGATCGCAATTTTACTATTGCTCTGAATTATATTGTCAACCCTAAGCCAATCGCACCATTACTAGAGCAATTAATCAGCAAATTTCCCGCAACCAAATTTGCCGTGCGTACTGAAGTATATAACGGATGCTGGGATGCTTTATACGAAGGCCGCGCTGATTTAGTCATCGGTGCACCACAGAGTGCTCCACACAATGATGGGGTATCTACAGAGTATCTCGGTGATATTCGGTGGTCTTTTGTAGTTGCTGCTTCTCATCCACTTGCCGATCATGATGGCGTATTGAGTGCCGAAGATGTACGCGCATATCCATCAATCGTTGTTCATGATTCTTCGGTAGCACTTAGCCCGAAAAAGACTTGGGCATTAAAAGGCCAAAAAGTCGTTTATGCCGCTGATTTGAATATGGTGTTAACGCTAATCCAACAGGGTATTGGCCTTGGTTTCCTCCCAGATAGCTTTATCGAGTCTGCTTTGGCAGATGGCAGTGTGGTGCGCAAGCAGATTATTGAGTGTAAGCAGCCTGTGCCCGTTTATTACGCATGGCGTTTGCATCATCAAAGTGTGTTATTGGATTTTCTGCTCGATATTTTGCGGAATCCAGTGTGTAAGCAGCAATGGCTGCAATAAGTTAGCAATAAAAAGGAGTGTTTTATGAGTGGGCAGGAATTGTTTCAAGCTGTCGCATCAGGTGAACAGGCTCAGGTAGAAAAGCTACTTGAGTGTGGTGCGGATATCAATAGCCGTGATAAAGGAAAGCGTACACCAATTTTGGTCGCTGCGCAGAATAAGCATTACGACTTGGTACGCTGGTTGGCTGAGCAGGGAGCTGATATTAATGCTCAGGACAATAAGTCTTTCAATCCGTTTATTCACGGCTGTATTAATAACGATTTGACGCTAGTCAAATTAATGGTTGAACTCGGTACAGACGTTACTTGCCTGACCCGTTTTGGGGGTAATGGACTGACTCCAGCAGCTGAAAAAGGGCATGAGGAGATCGTTAAATATCTGCTGGAAAATACAGATATTAATGTCAATTTAACCAATACTGTAGGTTGGACTGCATTGATTGAAGCCATCATCCTCAATGACGGCTCAGAAAAAATGCAACGTATTGTACGTACTTTGCTAGAGCATGATGCTGATCCGAATATGACGGACGAATGGGGTGTTAGTCCGTTGGATTTGGCAAAGCGCAAAGGCTACAGCGAAATTGCCGCCATCATTGAAGAATATTTATAAGTAGAGGTAGCATCGATGAGCGGTTTGATCACTATGATGGATCGGGAAATCGCAAGCAGTTATGCAGATCTAGATCAGGATTTGATACTGATTTCCGCTCATCGTCACGTCATTAATTTTCATCCTGTAAATAACCCTGACAAAGTCTTGGCGCTGGTTGACGAGGAAATTGCGCTGGGCCCCCGCCAGTTGCGATGCCGTAATTTGCCTGTAGCCGATGCCGAGGCTATCAGAAGCCTGATAGCCCGCAGTTGGCCACAAATGTTCAGTTGCGCACTGCGCTTACCAGTAAGTGCGCTCAATGTATCGGTAGTGGAGAGTGCTTGGCTGCGTTTATCGGCAGCGGCGGCTGAAGCCCCAGATGCGTTTAGTAGACAAATACAAAAGCATTTACAGCACGCCATTGTAGCTCTGCTCGCGGCACTGCAACATCCTCACCCCTTCCGTGATGATATAGACAGTGCGGTGAGTTCGTTAATCGGCCTTGGTGGTGGCTTAACCCCTAGTGGTGATGATTTTTTATCGGGACTACTGGTGGCAATGCATTTACAGAGCAGTCCGTTAAGCCAGCATTTAGCGCTACTGCAAACGGCAGTTCAGCGTTATCTCAATCAAACGCACGTAATTTCTGCGGCTTTTATCAGCGATGCAGTGCTGGCACAGGTAAGCAGTACTGTGCAGGAATTTGTCGATTGCTTGCACGATAGCACAGTGGAGCAACAACGCGTTCAGGCGTCATTAAGTAGCTTGACCGATCTAGGGCATCGCTCGGGTTATGACTTGCTCAGTGGTTTGTTGGCAGGATTACCTTTTTTACACAACAGGAGTACAGCACTATGTCCATACATAGCCAGTTGAAACGAAATACTTACGTTGACTCAGTTACCTTGATGGCTGTATCAACGGCAGCCAATCAGCTTGACGGCGTTCGCCAAGCTCAGGTTGCGATGGGCACTACAATGAACAAAACGGTGCTTGAGGAACTCAATCTACTTGATGAGACGCTCCAAGCAGCTGGTAATTCAGATTTGATGGTGGTTTGTGACTTGGAGAAAGGCATTGATGTCGATGATATTTTTGCGGCTATTGATGCGCTTCTTGCCCGTAAGCCTGAGCAAGATAAGGGCGATAGCAGTGAAATATTTCATACTTTAGGTGCTGCAGCTGAAGGCGTTCCTGAGAGTAACTTTGTCATTATTTCCGTCAATGGCGCGTATGCAGCCCGTGAAGCGCAGCAAGCGTTGCAGCTCGGTAAGCACGTTATGCTCTTTTCAGATAATGTCAGTATTGAAGACGAACGTCGTCTGAAAGCTTTAGCGCACAAGAAAGGTTTGCTGATGATGGGCCCAGATTGCGGTACGGCGATCATTAACGGCGTGGGCCTGGGTTTTGCCAATAAAGTACGCCGTGGCAATATCGGTATTGTCGCTGCATCTGGAACTGGTGCGCAGGAAATGTCCGTCCGGATTCATGAATTCGGCGGGGGGGTATCGCAGTTGATAGGCACTGGTGGCCGAGATTTATCGGCAGATATCGGTGCAAGGATGATGCTAGACGGCTTGAATATGCTGGCTGAAGATGAGCAAACAGAAGTCATTGTTCTGGTCTCTAAGCCGCCAGCAACGGAAGTGGCTGAAAAAGTACTTGCGGCAGCAGGCAAAATTAACAAGCCGGTGTTTATCCAGTTCCTCGGTTATCAGGATCAGCCATCGTGTAGTGAAAATATTCATCTCTTTGCGCATAGTAAGCCGGCAGCAATGGCCGCTGTTATTGCATCGGGTGTTGATGAAGGCAGCATTGATAAGCATGCTTTGAACTGGCCACTGATTGAAGAAGTGCGCGCCAAGCTTAGCCCCGAGCAGCGTTATATTCGCGGTCTGTTCTGTGGCGGCACGTTATGTGATGAAGCCCTCTTTGCTGCTTCAGAAATCCATCAAGATATTTATTCCAATATCCATCCTGATCCTGCTCGCCGAATCGGGCCGAAAGATGCGAGTAAAGCACATACCTTCCTCGACTTTGGCGATGATGCTTTTACCAATGGCCGCGCCCATCCAATGATCGATCCGAGTTATCGCGTTGAGCGTATTCTCAGTGAAGGTCGCGATCCGGAAGTGGGCGTGTTGTTACTCGATTTTGTCCTCGGATTCGGTGCTAATGCAGATCCTGTTGGGACGACTCTGGATGCACTGATTACGGTGAAACAGGAAGCAGAAGCGGCTGGGCGTCATTTGGAAATTCTCGCCTATGTGCTCGGTACAGATCTCGATGAGCCTGATGTAGCCAGCCAGGTAGCACGGCTTGAAGCTGCCGGCATCACCATCGCATCTAGCTCGACCAATGCTGGATTGCTGGCGCGTGAATTTGTTGTAAAAGGAGCTTGATCATGAATCAGACCGAAAAATTATTCGAACAGCCTTTAAATGTACTCAATATTGGTATCGCTCAATTCGCAGAGGATTTACGGCGTCAGCAGACAACTGTGACTCAACTTGACTGGCAGCCACCGGGCAAAGGTGATACGGCAATGGTCGCAGCACTTGCTAAAGTTGAACAGCCTGAGATCGCTGAAAAAATCCATGCAGCCAACCAAGAGGCATTAACGCGGATTACCAGTGCTCAGCCTGTCTTGACCGGATATGGGCGTGCGCAAGATGTGATTCCAGGCATGACAGGGAAAACGCTATTGCATGCAGGTCCGCCTATCGATTGGGCAAACATGAATGGCCCGATGCGGGGCGCAGTTACCGGTGCTATCGTCTTTGAGCGTTGGGCAAAAAATCTTGATGAAGCTGCTGAACTGGCAGCCAGTGGTGAAATTAATTTCAGCCCGTGCCACGAGCATCAAGCTGTTGGATCTATGACCGGTATTACCAGCCCATCGATGTACGTTCATGTGGTGGAAAACAAAACACACGGCAATATCGCCTTCACTAATCTTTCTGAGCAACTTGCAAAGATTCTGCGTATGGGGGCTAATGATCAAAGCGTGATAGATCGCCTCAACTGGATGCGTGATGTCTTCGGGCCAATACTTGCACAAGCGATGACTTTCTGCGAAGAGGGTATTGATTTGCGGCTTATGCTGGCGCAGGCACTGCATATGGGGGATGAATGTCATAACCGCAATGTTGCTGGTACCACGCTGTTGATTCAGAAGTTGACTCCGTATATTCTCGAAACTGATTTTAGCAACAAAGATAAAAAAGACGTTTTCAATTTTGTTGCATCGTCAGATTATTTCTCTGGCCCTACATGGATGGTCTGCTGTAAAGCGGCATTGGACGCAGCAGAAGGTATTGAGCATTCTACGGTGCTGACCACTATGGCGCGCAATGGCTATGAGTTTGGTATTCGTGTTTCAGGGTTGCCTGGTCAATGGTTTACCGGCCCTGCACAGCAGGTTATCGGCCCAATGTTTGCTGGCTATAAACCGGAAGATTCTGGCTTGGATGTTGGCGATTCTGCGATCACAGAAACCTATGGTATCGGTGGTTTTGCCATGGCCGCAGCACCAGCAATCGTTTCGCTGGTAGGCGGCACGGTTAATGATGCAATGCGTTACAGCAAAACTATGCGCCAGATCACAACTGGCCTCAATCCAAACGTAACCATTCCATCGCTGAATTTCATGGGTATTCCTACCGGTGTGGATGTACGCAAGGTTATTGAGAGTGGTGTACTGCCATTAATCAATACAGCGATAGCACATAAAGAAGCGGGTATCGGCATGATTGGTGCTGGTATCGTTCATCCTCCAATGGAAGCATTCACCAAAGCCATGCAAGCCATTGCAGCACAATACTAAACATCATTCAGGAGAAAAGTGATGACTACAAAATTATGGAGAAAAGGTGATTGGGCGGCATTTTTCGGGTTATTCAGTAATAACCTGACAAACTTGCTGACCATGATTGCATTACTGACGCTTGTCGTTGGTATTCCTGCTGAAGTTGTTTACGGGCGCATTGCACCAGCTTTTGGTTTGGCTGTATTTTGCGCCAGCGTATGCTACGTTATTTTTGCCAAGCAACTTGCCAAAAAAACCGGACGTGAAGACGTCGTTGCGCTACCTTCCGGGCCTAGTGCACCATCTATCTTTACCGTGACCTTTTTGGTTTTGCTACCAGTCTATCAGTCTACACAAGATTATGAATTTGCTATTCGTATTGGTCTTGTATGGGGCTTTGTCGAAGGCTTGATTCTGTTTGTCGGTGCCTTTATGGGTGACTTTTTGCGCCGTGTTGTACCGCGTACAGTGCTATTGTCTTGCCTAGCTGGTTTGGGGTTGCTGTTACTGGCGATGAACCCAATGCTACAGGCCTTCCATACACCAATTGTATCGTTCGTAGTACTGGTGCTGATTTTTATCAACTGGTTTGGGCGCTCACCAATGTTCCGTAAAGTTCCTACCGGATTACTGCTTTTAATCGTGGGTACTATTCTGGCATGGGTTTTTGGTTTGCAAGATGCTGGCGCCATAGGTAGTGCATTGTCTAGCGCAGGATTTAATCCTCCAACGCCACATATCGGTAGTTTCCTTGAAGGAACCAAAGTCGCTGCACCATATTTGGCTTCGGCTGTCCCACTGGCATTGGCCAACTATGTCTTTGACCTTGAAAACATCGAAAGTGCGCATGCTGCGGGTGATCCCTATCCTACACGCCGAGTGATGATCGCTAACGGTGGTTCAAGTATGTTCGGTGCGCTGATGGGTAACCCGTTCCCGGTAACCGTATATGTTGGCCATACTGCATACAAAGAAATGGGTGCCGGTATTGGTTATACCTTGGCTACAGGTGTGGTTATGTTGCTCGTCTGTATGTTCGGCCTCGGCGCATTCCTGCTTTCACTGATTCCAATGGCAGCGATCGCACCAATCCTGATTTTCATCGGTATTGTGACTGCAAATCAGGTTGTACGTGAAACACCAAAATTGGAAGTTCCAGTGATCTTTGTCTGCCTGTTCCCATGGATTGGCGCATGGGCACTGACTTTGGTTGGCAATACCTTAAAGAGTGCTGGTACCAATGCGATGAATGTTGGTTGGGATGTTATCGAGCGAAGTGGTGTGGACTATACGGGCCTTTACCATCTCGGTAGTGGGGCGCCATTATCATCACTCTTGTGGGGATGTATTGCTATCTTTGCTATCACCAACGAACCGAAAAAAGGCGTTATTGCAGCATTGATTGCAGCAGGACTGGCCTATTTCGGTATCATTCACGAGCATGTGCCTGTAGTTGGTGGCGAAGGCCCGACTATGTTTATGATTTCATACCTCATGGTCGCCGGATTGTTATTGCTCAAGCATATTCTCAATCAGCGTGAGCAGCAGCATCAACCTTCTCCTAATAAATAATCCAACATTAGAGAGCTGAAGGGCGCTTGCGAAAGCGCCCTTTTTAGTGGTTGCTAAACCAATAAAACTTCTCGGATTCGTAAAAACCGACCTGTGCTTGGGATTGCCTGTGTTTTTATCGGCTATAGGTAAATAGGTTTACGATACGTATTATTTGATTTACTTGGGCATAAAGGCACTGCTATCAAAGCAAACCTCTTATGAGTTTAGTATGCCTAATTTATTGGGTAAGTGCGAAGTGAGATAGTGCAAGCATTATCTGAGTGGCTTTATAGTTGGTATCAGTGATCCCAAGGCAATTTTATTTTTTACTGCGTTGTTCCCGCAATTTATTCAGCTTGACAATGCGATGTTACCGCAATATCTGGTGTTCGTCAGTACTTTTGTGATATTAGAGCTATCATGGCTGTTATTTTATGCACATTGGAGGACGCGATCATCGGCATGGTTGCTGAAAAAAAGCCGTGCCAAATTGTTTAACCGGCTGACGGGTACGGTATTTATTGGTACAGGAGTGCTGCTATCGACGTCCGAAAAGACTTGATTATTTAATACTGTAACGCATTAGTGTATTAGCGAGGAGAGTGTCTTGGGTTTCGTGCTGTTGGCGTTTGATGATGGTGAAGCCATGACGGGAGAATATAGGCAGGGCAACGTCCGAGGCGTGGACGGTTAAGGTATCAATATTGTGTACCTTGGCGCTGTCGATGGCGTGGCGGATAAGTGCGCTGGCGATGCCTTTGCCTTGGTGTTCGAGATCAACATAGCAGCAATCGATATACGCATCTTTATAGATTAGTTCGAGGAAGCCAGCGGCTTGATCGCTGAGGCAGGCAACAAATGGCTGAGTCTGCGCAAAGCGTTGTTGCCAGAAGTCGAGTGTTTTGTTGCCCGCCCATGCGCGCTTTTGTTTGGCGTTGTAGAGGCGTTCATCTATTGCCATGATCGAGCGGTGGAAGATGTCGCCGAGAATGGCGGCATCTTTGTCATGATAAGGGCGGATCGTGAGGTTATCCGCTGTGTTCATTACTTTCGTTGAGGTTGAAGAAGCGTTGTGCGTTGGCTGTGGTGATATTTGCGACGTGTTCACGGCTTTGCTCACGACATTCGGCGACAGTATCGAGGACGTAAGTGAGATATTGCGGCTCGTTAGTGCGTGGGGTGGGTTGCAGGTTTTTCGGGGTGAGGTAGGGTGCGTCGGTTTCGAGCATCAGGCGATCGTCGGGGATATAGGCGACGATGCGGCGCAAGTCTTCGCCACGCTTGGGGTCGCATACCCAGCCGGTGATGCCGATGTATAGTCCGAGTTCGATGGCGCGTTCGAGTTGTGCCTGATTGCCGGTGAAACAGTGCCAAACTGCGCCCGTGAGCTCGGGTAATGCGTCGGCAAGAATAGAAATAAAGTCATCGTAGGCATCGCGTTCGTGCAAAAAGATGGGTTTGTCGACGGTAGCGGCGATGGCGAGCTGGTCTTCAAAGCAGCGGCGTTGGTTGGCGGGTGTGGCAAAGTTGCGGTTGTAGTCCAGCCCCATTTCTCCGACGGCGACGACGCGCGGCGCTTTGGCCAGTGCTTGCAAGGCGGCGCGATGGCTATGCGGTTGCCATTCATTGGCGTGGTGTGGATGGTGTCCTGCGGTGGCGTAGAGCTCGCTGTATTGATTGGCGAGCTCAAGCGCACGCTGGTTGCTGTCAGGGTCAGTGCCGGTGAGGATTTGCGTGTGCACACCCGCAGCGTGCGCGTCGGCAATGATGAGGTCGCGATCGTGATAGAGGCGTTGGCTGGTCAGATTGCAGCCGATATCGATGAGGTTTAGCGGCATAGCGTTAGAGCTTAATCAGAATATAGACAAGCAGGATGACGCCGCCCATCAGCATGGCGTAAGTGCCCCAGTGCTGTGGCGCTTCTTTACTGCGCTGCATCAGTTCTTTTATGCCGCCACGGTTGCGGTACATCATCCAGATAAAAAATGCGGCGACTGCTGCGCCGCCGATGGCTGTCCAGTTCATAGATTGTCCTTGGTTATTTCGTGGTTGGCAAGATAGCGTAACGCGCCGCTTTTTTCAAAGATTAGCGGTGTGGGGTAAGCTTGTAGATGGTCTCTGTGGCGGGGCAGGTTTGTTTGAAGTCCGGGATGGTTATCTGTTCGAGTTGTTCGATGTGATGGCTTGCAGCGTAGTGTTGGCATATTTCTTTTTCGGGGACGGCAAATGGTGGGCCACTCATGAGCGCTTGGTCGTAGTCGAAGGTAATCAGTAGTTGTGCGGCATTGTTGGTGAGGTGGTGCAGGTGTTCGCTATAGCGTGGACGCAGTTCGGGCGGTAACGCGATCAGTGCGGCACGGTCGTACACGGCGTCAATATGGTCGAGATTGCTTGGGCTAAGGTCAAAAAAGTTGCCGATAAAAATGTCGAGTTGTTCTGTGTGGCAGTGGGTGAGATTGCCATTAATGGTAGTGCTGGTGGGCGTCAGGTTGAGTTGTGTAAACAGTTGCTCGATGGCAAGTGGGCTGAGTTCGCAGCCAATGACGTGTGCGCCTTGCTCAAGCAGCCAGCCGATGTCGTGGCTTTTGCCGCATAGAGGCACGAAGATACGCGGTTGTTCAGGCAAGGCAAGCTTTGTGTAGTGGGTGGTGAGCATCGGGTGTGCTGTGGCTTGGTGAAAGCCGATGCGGTTTTCACGCCAGCGATTATGCCAATAGTCGGGGTTCATGGTTAGTCCGGTTATTGTTGGAAGTCACTATAGGTATTCTGTGATTAATCAATAGTATTAACGTTAGTTAAACAAGATTGTTAATCCGTTTATATATAGATAGTTTATTACAAGATTTATGCTAAATCAGCTAGGAGTAACCATGGCAAAATTAAGTGATAAAGTAGCACTGATAACCGGTGCAGCGGCTGGTCTCGGTGAAGGTATTGCCGAAGTTTATGCGAAATATGGTGCTAAGTTGGTGCTTGTCGATGTAGATACAAGTGTTGAGGGTGTCGCAGAGCGTTTACGCAGCACACACGGTACAGAAGTAGCGACATTTATTGGTAGTGTGGCTGATGGTGATGCAATGCGTGCGGCGGCAGCACTTGCGGTAGATACGTTTGGCGCGCTTGATGTGGCGTGCTGCAATGCCGGTGTTTGCCGTTTGGCACCATTTGAAACGTTTAGCGACGAATTACGCGATTTCCATATTGATGTGAATATTAAGGGTGCGTGGAATACAGCCCAGGCGGTTATTCCGCAAATGCTCAAGCAGGGGAAAGGTACTATTGTGCTTGCCTCCTCGGTAACTGGTGATATTGTCGCTGACCCGGGTGAAGCGGCTTATGCGATGACCAAGGCTGCTATTGTCGGGTTAACCAAATGTCTGGCTGTGGAATACGCACCGCATAATATCCGCGTGAATTGTACCCAGCTTGGCTATGCGCGTACGCCAATGGTCGAAAAGATGGCGCAGGAATCCAATCCCGATAATCCGGAAAGTGCGATTGAAGATATTGCCCGTAATGTACCGATGCAGCGCTTGGCAAAGCCTGTCGAAGTGGGCGAACTGTTTGCCTTTTTGGGTAGTGACGAGTCGAGTTACCTGACCGGCAGTCAGGTGGTGATCGACGGCGGTGCAACGTTGCCGGAAACGCCTTCTATCGGTACGGATTGATACTTTTGGGCACTGAAGCAGATGATTTTTTTATTGGATTATGCAAAGATCATCGCTACACCATTACTGATCAACTGATGCTGGCAATAATGGCTCATTCATTCGTGGCAATGATGAAATCCCCCTTTGTGACAAGGGGGGATTTTTTTGCTTTCTTTGCTGTCGCAAAAATTAGTCTAGTAATTGATGCAAGCGGTTACTGAGTTGGGTGAGTGTGTCAGGGCTGATGATCGCCTTGTGGTCGGCGGTAGTGAGGTAGAAGGTGTCTTCGACTTTTTCGCCGAGGGTGCTGATTTTGGCGTGTGCGAGATGGATGCCTTGTTCGAGGAAGGCACGGCTGATGATGGACAAGAGGCCGTGGCGGTCTTTGCAGGTTAGGTAGAGGATGGTGCGCTGTTGTTGCACGTCCTGTTCGATATCGATGCAGGTATCGGTGTTGAAGTGTTTGAGTGCGCCATGGCTGAGACGCTTGGCGAGTGGTTTGGGGGCGTCGTGGCCGGTGATGTCGTGTTGCAGGGCGGCGAGTGATTCGTCGGTGAGTGGCGTGCGGTCGTTCAAGGTATATTGCTGGATGGCGAGTTGGTCGTCGAGGCTGCGGTAGAGGCGCGCCTCGACGATGTCGAGGTTGTGCCGTTCCATGCAATGGGTGGCACGGGCAAAGAGGATGTCGCTGGCGCTGGGGGCGCTGATAAACAGGCGTGGCGGGTGGTCTTTGGTTTGGCTGACGGCGGCTTGGTTGCTGTGTTCGAGCAGGTGGCGGGTTTTGGCGGCAATGACGGTCGGGTCTTCGTTGAGGAAGTAGCTGTCGGGTAGGTTTTGCCAGCAGTGCTGGACGCTGGTTTCGTTTAGGTCGGCGAGCAGTGGTGCGGTTTGTTGTTGTGCGTGGGTGATTTGTGTGGCGATGTCGGGTTGTTGTTGCTCTAAGGCTGTGCGTACGAGGTGGTAGAGGGTGTAAAGCAGATTGGCGCGCCAGCTGTTCCACAGGCTTTGGTTGGTGGCGGTAATGTCAGCCATGGTTAAAAGGTAGAGTGCGTCTAGGTAGCGACGGTTGGGAAATTTGGTGGCAAAGTCGCTGATGACATCAGGGTCGGAAAGGTCCTTTTTCTGTGCGGTAATGGACAGGGTGAGGTGTTCCTGTACGAGGAAGGTGAGCAGGTCGGCTTCTTCTTTGCTGATGGCGTCGTTTTCTGCGGCGAAGTCGGCGGCCATTTGTGCGCCGATGTCGCTGTGGTCGCCCTGATAGCCTTTGCCGATGTCGTGAAAGAGTGCAGCAAGGTAAAGAGTAGCGGGTTCGCGGAAGTCGCGCATGATGGTGTGCGCGTCTGGGTAGTCGGGTTGTGGTTGTTTGAAGCTGTCGAGGACGCGCAGCAGGCGCATGGTGTGCTGGTCGACGGTGTATTGGTGGAAAAGGTCGTACTGCATACGCCCGACGGTGTGCCAGAAGGTGGGAATGTAGCGGTAGAGCAAGCCAAGGCGCAACATGCGGCGCAGTTGACGATAGACGTTACCGGGGTGGTTGAGGATGGCGAGGAAGTCGCGGCGGATGTCGGCATCGTGGCGGTATTCTTGTGTGATGATGTGGTCGCGCTGGCGGTGCAGTTGGCGCGCGAGGTCGGGGTGGACGCCGTCGATGTCGGGGTGATTTTGCAGGTGTTGGTAGGTGCGTAGCAGGAATTCGGGGTGCTGGTGCAGTTGTTCTGGATGGCGTAGGCTGAGGCGGTTGTGGTGGCGGATAAAGTGGTTGTCGACGGGGATGTTGGGCTGTTCCGGTTGGTGGGCAATGTCGATGATTTTGACTGCGAGGCGGTTGATGCGGCGGATACGGCGGCTGTTGCGGTAGTAAAAGCGCATGAATTGTTCGATGGCCTGATTTTCGGGCTGGTCGTGGTAGTCGAATAGTTTGGTGAGGTGTTTTTGCTGGTCGAAGGTGAGGCGGTCGCAGTGATTTTTGCAGGATAAGTGCAGGGCGAAGCGGATGCGCCATAGGCGCTCGCGGCATTTGACCAGTTCGTCGTGCTCTTCCTGACTGAGGATTTGTCGCTTAACTAAGCCGTTGAGGTCGCGTTTGCCGTAGCAGTAGGCATTGAGCCAGCCAAGCATGTGGATGTCGCGCAGGCCGCCGGGGGCTATTTTGACGTTGGGTTCGAGTCGCCCCATTTGTTCCTGCTTTTCGTCGCGGTGGATTTGCTCGTCGAGCTTGGCAGTGATGAAGTCGGTCGGGGTGAGAATGGTGCGTAGTCGGTCGGTGATGTGGCTCAACAGGGTTGAGTCGCCGGTGATGAGGCGTGACTCGAGCAGGGCGGTGACTTTGTCGGTGTCACTGCGAGCGTCAGAGAGGCATTCGTCGGGTGTACAGACGTGTTGCGCGATGGGTAGACCGAGTTGCCACAGTTGCTGGATAAAGTTACCGATGGCGGCTTGGTTTTGTTCACCGTCGCGGTGCAGGATGAGCAGGTCGATGTCCGAGGCGGGGAACAGTTCGCGCCGTCCGTAGCCACCGAGGGCGACAACAGTGGTCGATAGGTCGGGGAAATTGTGTGCGTGCAGGGCGCTGATGATGCAATCGAGTTGTGCGGTTTGGTGTAGCAGCAGGGCGATGACGTCAAAGTAACGCGCGATGTGGGTTTGCTGTGCGGCGCGTAAGGTCTTGAGATAGTGCGCTGCAGCGTTGGCGAGATCGTCACCATTGTTATATTGACTGGGCTCAAAGTCGGGTAGCGTGGTTGGTCTCATGATGATGGTTTCCGTGCGTAAGTCTGTGATTCAATGTTGGCGTATGTCCGACTACGATACGCAATAATGTGGCCGTGGTGCGTGAAGTAATGCACCACGGCCACATCCTTGCTACTTATTTTGCAGCTTCGCGCTCTTTGGCACTGAGCGTAAATACTTCGTAGCCGTCTGCGGTGACAGCCAGCATGTGTTCCCATTGCGCAGATAAAGAACGGTCGCGGGTAACGGCTGTCCATTGATCCTTGAGGATTTTGAGCTGTGGCTTACCAGCGTTAATCATCGGTTCAATGGTGAAGGTCATGCCTTCTTCAAGCACAACGCCCTGTCCGGGTTTGCCATAGTGCAGGACTTGTGGGTCTTCGTGGAAATTTTGCCCGATACCGTGTCCGCAGAATTCACGCACGACGGAAAAGCGCTCGGCTTCGGCAAAGGTCTGGATGACGTGACCGATGTCGCCAAGCGTGGTTCCGGGCTTGACGATTTCAATACCGCGCCACATCGCTTGGTAGGTGATGTCGACAAGGCGTTGCGCAAGTACGCTGCCTTCGCCGACGATAAACATGCGGCTGGTGTCGCCGTGGTAGCCGTTGGGCTCGATGACGGTGACGTCTATATTGACAATGTCGCCATTTTTGAGTTTTTTGTCCGACGGGATGCCATGGCAGATAACGTGATTGACCGAGATACAAGTTGCAGCTGGGAATGGCGGGTGGCCATAGCCAAGGCAGGCCGGTACGCAGCCTTGTACGTCAGTGATGTATTCGTGGCAGCGTTTGTCGAGTTCAGCTGTAGTGACGCCTGTGACAACGTACGGAGTGATCATATCGAGTACGTCGGCTGCGAGGCGGCCGGCTGTGCGCATATGCTCAATAGCTTCGGGGGATTTTTTGATAATGTTCATAAACTTTTTTGGCAAAAACGAGCGGATATGGTATAAAGCCCCCCGCCGAAAGGCAAATATAGTTTGGGGAAGGAGGTCGACGAGCATTGTCGGCTTTAGTCTTGCCCATGTTGAAAACACACAGACACCGGCACACGCTTCCGGGTGCTGCTTCGGCAGTGGAGGCGTGGGATAGATGGTTGGCATTTGTCCGAATGGGTGTCTGGAGGCTCAACCCTTTAAAAATACTTTGGAGTAATACATGAGTTCAGTAAGTCTTCGCGAACTGTTTGAAGCAGGCGCACACTTTGGTCACCGTACACGTTTCTGGAACCCTAAAATGGCGCCATACATCTATGGCAAGCGTGGCGATATTCACATCATCAACCTTGAGCAAACTGTTCCTATGCTCAACGATGCGTTGAATTTTATCGGTACTGTTGCAGCTAATGGCGGCCGTATCATGTTTGTTGGTACCAAGCGTAGCGCTAACGAATCAATCGAAAAAGCAGCGACTCGTTGTGGCATGCCTTACGTCAACTTCCGTTGGCTCGGTGGCATGATGACTAACTTCAAAACCATCCGTCAGTCTATCCGTCGCCTCGAAGAAATCGAGAAAATGGGCGAAGATGGCACATTCGACAAACTGGCTAAGAAAGAAGTCATCATGCTTGGTCGTGAACGCGACAAGCTGGCTCGCGCTTTGACTGGTATCCGCAATATGCGTCAATTGCCAGATGTCTTGTTTGTTGTTGACGTAGGTCACGAGCACATCGCAATCAAAGAAGCCAACAAGCTGGGCATTCCTGTCGTCGGTATCGTTGATACCAATGGCAAAACTGAAGGCGTCGACTACATCATCCCAGGTAACGACGATTCAGTTCGCGCGATCCGTTTGTACGTTGAAGCTGTAGCTGATGCGATCGAAGAAGCCAAAAAGTCTGTCACTACCGGTGGCGAAGAAAATGCTGAAGAGGCATTGGCTGAAGTAGCAGAAGCTGAAGAAAAGACTGAAGAGAAAGCTGCTGACGAAAAAGCAGGCGAGTAATATCCCTTAAACTGCCGATGCTTTATCGGCAGTTCCGTTTTTATGATGCAGCGCGGGTCCGCGCTGCCTTCCGTATTCAAAATTCTGGAGAGTATTATGGCGATTACCGCACAACAAGTTAAAGAGCTGCGCGAGCGTACTGGCGCAGGCATGATGGAATGTAAAAAAGCATTGACTGAAACCGGTGGCGATATCGAAGCTGCCATTGAGCATATGCGTAAGACTGGCTTGGCAAAAGCTGAAAAGAAAGCGGGTCGTGTTGCTGCTGAAGGTGCATTGGTCGTTTCTATCAGTGATGATGCCAAAGTGGCCACCATTCTTGAAGCGAACTGTGAAACTGACTTCGTTGCCATGGGTGATGAGTTCCGTACATTTGCTGGCCGTTTGGCTGATATGGTTCGTGAACAAGCCATTACTGATGTTGATGCACTAAATGCAGCTGAATATCAAAATGGCGTTACCGTTGACGAGCGTCGCCGTGAACTGGTTGCGAAAATTGGTGAGAATATGGCTATTCGCCGCTTCGAAACCCTGCGTGCTGATGAAGGTGTGATTGGTGCTTATCTGCACGGCCAAAAGATCGGTGTATTGGTAGAAATCAATACTCAAGATGAAGAGCTGGCTCGCGATTTGGCAATGCACATTGCTGCTAGCAACCCACAAGCTATTGATGCCGATGGCCTGTCTGCAGAGCTGGTAGAGAAGGAAAAAGGTATTCACCGCGCTAAAGCTGAGCAAAGTGGCAAGCCTGACAACATCATTGAAAAAATGATTGAAGGCAGCATGCGTAAGTTCTTTGGTGAAGTCACGTTGCTTGGTCAGAAGTTCGTCAAGAACCCTGATCAGAGCATCGAGCAATTGCTGAAAGAAAAGAATGCACAAGTTAAGCGTTTCATTCGTTTTGAACTTGGTGAAGGGATTGAAAAAGAAGAGTCTGATTTCGTTGCAGAAGTTATGGCTCAAGCCAAAGGCTAATAATGATTGAGAAACAACCTCACTCGTCAGCTGAACTCAGCAAAGGGCGTGTTTGTTTCTATTGGTCGAATACTTATATGTGCTTAAATTGCATAAGGTAAGTTATTCAAGCCGCCGTTATACGGCGGCTTTTTTTGGTGTCCTGCGCCACTTTTAGATAAAGCCTTGTACACTAGACAGTTGGCTAGGGGTTGCCCGGTGCAAATTCTGCGGTTTTACCGCTGATTCTTTTAGGAGAGAACAATGAACGATAAAAAAGCAAAATATAAACGTGTGCTACTGAAAATGAGTGGCGAAGCCCTAATGGGTGATCAGGCTTTTGGCCTTAATCCTGAAGTTGTCAGTCGTATTGCTGCAGAAGTTAAAGAACTGAGTAGTGCAGGGATTGAAGTTGCAATCGTTGTTGGCGGCGGTAATTTGTTCCGTGGTGCCCAGCTTGCTGCATTAGGCATGGAGCGAGTGACTGGCGATAATATGGGTATGCTCGCCACTGTCATGAATGCATTAGCATTGCAAGACGCGATGGAGCAGATTAATGTGGAAGTACGGGTCATGTCTGCATTGCGCATTGATCAGGTATGCGAGCGCTTTATTCGTCGCCGTGCAATCCGACATTTGGAAAAGAAACGCGTGGTTATTTGTGCAGCCGGTACTGGTAACCCGTTCTTTACGACTGATTCAGCCGCCAGCTTGCGCGCTATTGAGCTAGAGGTTGATGCGATGCTCAAGGCCACAAAAGTGGATGGCGTCTATTCGAAAGACCCAAAATGCCACGATGATGCGGTAAAATACGAACACCTTAGTTACCAGCAAGTTCTGACAGATGGCCTTCAGGTCATGGACGCGACTTCTATCGTGATGTGTCGTGATAATGACATGCCACTATTGGTATTTGATATGACCAAACCAGGTGAGATTGTTCGCGCAGTCTACGGTGATGATGTTGGTACAGTTGTACACGCTTAAGGAGCTTAATTAAATGATTAATGAAATAAAACAAGACGCAAAAACGCGTATGGAAAAGTCGGTAAAAGCTTTTGAAGATGATTTGACCAAAATTCGTACCGGACGTGCGCACAGCAGTTTGCTTGATCACGTTGAAGTAGAATACTACGGTTCAATGGTGCCACTTTCTCAGGCGGCAAACGTGTCTGTTAATGATTATCGTAGCCTCAGCATCCAAATTTGGGAAAAGGATATGGTCAAGGTAATTGAAAAAGCATTGATCAATTCAGATTTGGGCTTAACGCCAAATACTGCTGGTCAGACTATTCATATCAACTTGCCACCACTGACGGAAGATCGCCGCAAGGAAATGGTTAAAATCGTGCGCGGTGAAGGCGAGCAAGCCAAAGTGGCTATTCGCAATATTCGCCGTGATGCAAATAATCAAGTCAAGCAGTTGGTTGCTGATAAGGAATTTTCAGAAGATGATCAGCGTCGCTCAGAAGCTGAGATTCAAAAGTTGACTGACTTGCATATTGAGAAAATCGATGCAGCGCTCAATGAAAAAGAACAGGAATTGATGGAAGTCTGATGGCGTCTGCCTCTCCTGAAATCCCAGCACATGTTGCCATTATTATGGATGGCAATGGTCGTTGGGCGCAGAAACGCCTACGCCCTAGAGTATTGGGGCACCGTGCTGGTCGTGATGCGGTAGAGCGTTGCGTGGAAGCTTGTGCGGAAGCAGGTATTTCAGTTCTTACGCTTTTTGCGTTCAGCACTGAAAATTGGCAAAGGCCAAAAGATGAAGTCAATATTCTTATGGACCTTATGTCCCGTGCATTACGCGAGTATGTGCCCAAGCTTGTTGAGAACCAAGTGCGGTTGCAAGTACTCGGTGATCGCGAGCAGTTATCGCCCGGATTGCGCAATGAAATTGCCACTGCTGAGTCAAAAACTGCTAGTTGTGGACGTATGGATCTCATCTTGGCGCTTAATTACAGTGGCCGCTGGGCAATGCTTGAGGCGGCTCGCACCGCTCAGCGCGAGGGTGTTTTGCTAGATAGCGAAGCAGCCTTGCAAGCTTGCTTACCAGAGCCACGGTTACCTCCGGTTGATTTGCTGATTCGTACCAGTGGTGAAATGCGTATCAGCAATTTTTTATTGTGGGAACTTGCGTACGCAGAGTTGTACTTTACGGATACGCTTTGGCCAGATTTCAATGCGCAGCATTTAGATGCTGCACTTGCAGCTTATGCCAAACGCGATCGCCGCTTTGGTGGATTACCAAATAAAGGATAATTATGCTCAAACAGCGAATACTGACAGCACTTATCGTAGGCCCTATTTTTGCTTGGGTGACTATTTGGGCAAATAACACGGTCTTTAATGCATTCTGGGCATTAGTTGTTGCTTTAGCTGCTCGTGAGTGGGCTCGCCTGATTGGATTGCGCGGTTTTTCCGCGGTTTTTTTTGTCATCATTACAGCAATGATCAGCGCATTGGGGATGTATGCCTCGCTTGATTTAGTCACTTGGCATTGGACGATTCCCATCATGATCGCCACAGTCTCATTAGCCGCATTCATGTGGCTGATTCTGGTTCCGCTTTGGTTGCGTAGTTACGCTCAAAAAGGGCGTATTCCTTTGCCAAATATAGTATTGGCGATTATAGGCTGTGTACTTTTGTCCGCATTTTCGCTAGCTATGATGGTATGCCGTGCGCATGTTGGTGGTGTCGGGCTATTTGGGTTATTTGTATTGGTGTGGTGTGCTGATATTGGTGCGTATTTTACCGGTCGTCGCTTTGGCAAGCGACCATTGGCTGCGGCGATCAGCCCGAAAAAAACCAAAGAAGGGTTTTGGGGTGGATGGCTATTCGCAATGAGTGTTGCTGTTGTCTATTACTTTGTGGTCAATCCTCAGCTTTCGGCAGCCAGCTTTTTCCTGACGACTGCCTTGGTATTGGTATATGCAACAGTTGGCGACTTATTTGAAAGTATTTTGAAACGCCGCTGTGGATTTAAAGACAGTGGCCGTATTTTACCGGGGCATGGTGGTGTACTTGATCGTATAGATAGCTGGTTGCCAGCTATGGTGTTATGGTCAAGTGCTTTTTTCTTTTCAACGGTACTAACGCATGTTTGACATTTTGTGGGGCATTTTAGGTTTTGTCATCACTATTGGGATATTGGTCGTTATTCACGAATATGGCCATTTTTGGGTAGCGCGCAAGTTTGACGTCAAAATTCTGCGCTTTTCGCTTGGCTTTGGTAAGCCGCTGCTGAGCTGGCGTGGTAAAAAAGACGGCACACTCTATACTTTGGCGCCAATTCCGCTTGGTGGCTTTGTGCAAATGTACGGGGAGGATGAGCGTGAGCCTATCCCTGAAGTAGATAGATCGCGTACTTTTGCTGCTAAGCCTGCATGGCAGCGATTTTTGATAGCATTCGCTGGCCCTGCGGTTAATCTGATTTTTGCTGTACTGGCGTTTGCCGGATTATTCATGATTGGCGTCGATGGTATTAAGCCACAAGTTTCTTACGTCGCACCGGACAGTATTGCAGCTCAAGCCGGTATTGAAGCGGGTGATGTGATTCGCAGTGTTGATGGTAAAGAAACGCTGTTGGGCATGGATGCACACGTTGCACTGGTTAGTGCGGCAAGAGCACCTGTTGAAATTCAGTACAGCACGCCAAACCAGCAAGTTCGTACTGCGACTTTGGACTTATCCGGATTACGCGCTGGCGATGAGCTAGACATGGCAGCCACAACGGGATTGTATTTGGCTGATGAATGGCAGCCTGCGATGATTGAAGAGGTTTTGCCAGATGCACCCGCATCGCAAATTGGTTTGCAGGCTGGTGATCAGATTATTGAATTAGACGCTGTGCGTGATCTTGACCTGTTCCGTGCCAACGATTGGATTGCGCTGCATCCTAATGAACAAGTGACCATTACGGTTTTGCGTAGTGGTAACCGGATAGAATTGACGGGGTCGCTTGGTGAGCGTGAATATCAAGGCAGAACCATTGGTTACTTGGGGATACGCTGGCAAGCACCAGATTTTGCTGACTTACGCACAACAGAGCGTTATGGTTTTTTTGCCTCTTTGGGTAAAGGGATTGATAAAACGTGGTACTACACCCGTTTGACGTTCAATATGTTTGCCCGAATGATCAAGGGAGAAGTCTCTATCGACAATATGGGCGGCCCGCTGACGATTGGGGATGCCGCTGGGAAAACCATTCAATACGGCTGGGATATTTTCTTAAATTTTCTTGGTATCGTCAGTTTATCTTTGGCAGCCATCAATTTATTGCCTATTCCAATGCTCGATGGTGGGCATATGTTGCTGAGCGCCATTGAGATGATTCGTGGCAAGCCTTTGCGTGAGCGAACCATGATGTGGGTTATGAGAGCGGGGCAGGCTGTCGTGCTGAGTTTTATGGCATTTGTCATCTTGAACGACGTACACCGCTATCTTTTTTGAAGATATAGCAACGAGCTATTCAAGACTTTTTTGAGATTTGTATGTTGGGCATGAAATAACATGCCCATGCCGCTTATTTAGCTGATTGTTTTGGAGTTCTGACATAGGCGTAGATCATCAATGCGCCCATGCGGCAATGTTCTTCAAGTTCTGCAAGTAGTAGTAAATTTTCATCACTGTCGGGGAGCTGGGTGTCGAGTTCAGCAAATGCATCAAGGTCGGCAATAAATTCAAGGCAATCTTCATCAAGGTTGACCAAACTGCGTTCACGCAATGAGGTGATGGCTATTTTGAATCCTTGTACCCAAAATGTCAGGGCTTCAGCACGTTCTGCTGGTGTTGCTTCTTCCGGTAGCATCAGTTGGAAGCGTAGGTCGTTCTTTGCTAGTGCTTGATCAATGTGTGCGACTAATGCTTGCATTGTTTTTTTTGCAGTATCGTCGATATTTGTACCAGGAAAGAGCAGTATCTGCCAGTCATCAGCGTGATTGCCTGCGACAAGTGCTGTCAGCATGCCATGTGCTTCGGCTGGTGCAAACCACCAGTCTTGGTGCTCAATGAGCATTTGCATGGCTGCGTAATCAAGCGTATCTGTCATGGGTGATTCCCTTGCTAAAAAGGGTTAGTATATATAACTTTATTGAGGCTTCAATATGGGGACTTTGAAGCCTTATACGGTATTTTAGTAGGCAAAATTTGTCTGCCTCCAACGCAAACTCACAACAAGGTTGATTTATTATGCAGGAACGTTTGCACATTGATGAGATGAAACGTATTGAAAAACAAGTTAATACGCTGGTTAAGTCGTGGCAGAAATTGACCAAGAGTCATACTCAGCTTGAAGAGAAATATGCAATTTTGAATGAAGAAATGGCACGAGTGAAATCACGACATCAAGAAAAATTGGCGGAGCTTGAGCAGCAGCATAGTGAAGCTAAAGAAGCTGCACAGTTGGCACTGGAATCAGCCGTTTCAGATGAAGGACGCCGCTGGCAGCAGAAATATGATGAAACCATTGCGGCGCATGAAACGCAACTTCGCGAGACAAACGATGCCCACCAAAATGAGCTCAGTGAGCTACGTTTAGAGATGGAGCGCAAAGAGCAGGCTCTTACCAGAGAGCTGGACCAAGTGAGAAAAGTAAAAGATGCGTTGAGTAGCCGTGTGCTGGGAGTAGCAGAATGAGTCGCGAAAAAATCAAAGTTACGTTGAGTATTCTGGATAATAACTATCCTTTGATGTGCGAGGCACATGAGCGGAATTTGCTCATCGAAGCGGCTGAGTTGCTCAATGGGCACTTGCAGGATTTGCGTAGTGCCAACCCAAAGTTGCCGCATGATCGACTGATTGTCATGGGTGGGTTGCAAATGGCATTCGATTTATTACAGGAACGCCAAACCATTTCACGTGAGGTAAAGACGGTTAATCAAACTACTTTGCGCTTGCTTGAAGTGCTTAAGGAAGCAGAAGTTGATTAGGTTTATCACTGGATGATTTTGTTGTGATGGGAAGTTGGCTTTACCATCACAATAATATTGAGGCAGCCGTTAGTATGGCTGCCTTTTTGTTGGCGTTTAGAAACCGCGTAATTTTAGCCACTCGGAGATATCCTGAATTTCCGGCAGGCTGACTTCATGTCCGATAGGGTAGTTCTTCCAAGTAATATTGTAGCCTCTCTCCTGTAGCGTGGTATATGAAGATTCGCCGAGAGTATAGGTAACAATAGGATCTTGAGTGCCGTGCATCATCATGATTGGTGGCGCAGTGTTCTCTGCATTTGGCGTCTCTTGTGGATTGAGTAGATAGCACGACAATGCAAGAATGCCGCCACATGGGTTACGGGTGCCACAATGTAAAGCCATTGCGCCGCCTTGTGAAAAACCGGCAAAAATGATGTTCTCAGGGCTGATGCCTTGAGCAATTTTTGCGTTATATATGGCTTGGATAGCTTGCGCACTATCAGCTATACCCTCACGATCATGGCCGCGTAGGGCAAAGTCTGTAATATCGTACCAGCCGCGCATACCCATTCCGCCATTTATGGTGATAGGGCGTACGGGGGCATTAGGAAAAATGATTTCTGTAGATGGTTGCAGATTGAGCATCGGGACAATCGGCATAAAGTCATTGCCATCAGCACCAAGCCCGTGTAGCCAGATAATCGTACGCTCAGGGCAACCCTGTGATGGATGGATGATTTGTTCGAGCTGTGTCATAATCGCTCTCCTTTCCAATTAGAAATATGTAGTGTAAATGAAATACTGGGCAATGATAATCATGCTGGGCGGTTTGGTGTTGGTTGGCTGTGGACAAAAAGGTCCTTTGTACTTGCCAAAGGATGATGTGGCGCAGGAGCAGAACAATGGATAAACGCGGCGTTTGGGCACATTTGCACGAAGAAAATAATGATTGGGTTTGTGATGGTGTGGCACTTGCTCCATTAGTCGAGCGCTATGGTTCGCCGTTGTATGTGTACAGTGGTGAACATATATTAAATCAGTACCACGCTTACCATGAGCACGGTCGCTCAACAGAATTGAGTGTGCATTATGCGGTCAAAGCCAACAGTAATTTGTCGATCTTGCGCTTACTCGCTGAGGCGGGCGCTGGCTTTGATATTGTCTCTGGCGGTGAACTGGCGCGGGTTTTAAAAGCCGGCGGTAGTGCTGAAAACATTGTGTTTTCCGGTGTAGCGAAAACTGATGATGAGCTTAATGCGGCTTTAGAGGCTGATATTGGCTGTTTTAATATTGAATCAGGTGAGGAATTGCAGCGCTTGTCGCAGCTGGCAGTCAATGCAGGCAAGACTGCAAGAATTGCTTTGCGTGTTAACCCTGATGTTGATCCACAGACGCATCCCTATATCTCGACCGGTCTTAAAGAAAATAAATTCGGTATTTCCATGGATGAAGCATTGCCGCTGTATCAGCATGCGGCGCAGTTGGATGGTATTGAGATCATCGGCATGAGTAGCCACATTGGCTCGCAGATTACAATTATGCAGCCATTTCTCGATGCACTGGACAACATGCTTGAACTTGCCAAAAAGTTGGCTGATGCAGGTATTACCTTGCAGCATCTCGACATTGGTGGGGGGCTGGGCATTATGACGCCAGAACAAACTGACGTGCAACGTCCACAAGATTTATCTGCGGCATTACTCGATAAACTGCAAGATAGCCCATACGCACTGCATATGGAACCAGGGCGCTCCTTGATTGGCAATGCAGGTTATTTGCTGAGTTGCGTGGTTGGTACGAAAGAACAGTCGGGTCACAACTTCATCATGCTCGATGCAGGGATGAACGATTACATTCGTCCAGCACTGTATCAGGTGCGTCCTGCATTCCGTAATCTCAGTCAGGCAAGTGATACTGAGGTACGCAGTGAGATTGTTGGTCCGGTATGTGAGACAGGTGATACATTTGCGCGTGGCTATCCTTTGACCGCAAAGCGTGGTGATATTATCGCCATTGCGGGTGTTGGCGCATATGGCATGGCGATGAGCGGTGATTACAATACACGTCCTAAAGCAGCTGAAGTGCTGATCATCAATGGTGAAGCACGTTTGGTGCGCAAGCGGCAAACCTTTGATGACCTGATTGCGCAAGAAGTGGAGCTGCTTGGATGAGTGGACAGACACTCTACGATAAAATTTGGCATGCCCATGCAGTACGCGAAGAAGATGGGCAAACCTTGCTTTATATTGATCGCCATTTAATTCATGAGGTGACGTCAGCACAAGCTTTTGAAGGTTTGGAGTTGGCGGGGCGTAAGTTGTGGCGTAAAGAATCCATGCAGGCCGTTCCTGACCACAACGTGCCAACTTTGCATCCAGAGCAAGGCATCGTCGACCCGATTGCAAAGATTCAGGTTGAAACCTTGCAAAAGAATTGCTTGAGCCACGGGGTAAAGCTTTTTGATCTCAACGATATTCGCCAAGGTATTGTGCATGTGGTAGGGCCTGAGCAGGGCTTGACTTTGCCAGGTATGACGTTGGTTTGTGGTGATTCACATACAGCGACGCATGGTGCTTTTGCTGCGTTAGCGTTTGGTATCGGGACGTCTGAGGTTGAGCATGTCATGGCGACGCAAACTTTGCCGCAGAAAAAGACCAAGCGCATGCGCATCACGATTGACGGGCAGCCGGGTAAAGGCGTGTACGCCAAAGACCTGATGCTGGCGGTGATCAGTCACATTGGTACGGCAGGGGGTACGGGCTATACGTTGGAGCTTGCTGGCGAAGCTGTGAAGGCACTGTCGATGGAAGGTCGGATGACCATGTGTAATATGGCGATCGAAGCGGGTGCGCGTGCGGGATTGGTCGCCGTAGATGACACAACATTGGATTATTTGCGTCAGCGCCCCAGTGCACCTCAAGGTGAGATGTGGGATAAAGCGGAAGCGTATTGGCGCACACTGGTCAGTGATGATGATGCGGTGTTTGATGCTGAAGTGTGGCTCGATGCTGCTGACATAGCACCGCAAGTCAGCTGGGGTACGTCGCCAGAAATGGTGTGCGGGGTTGACGGACAAATTCCCGTCACTGCTGCCGACGACGCTAATCAGCGTCGTGCCTTGGAATACATGGGGCTACAAGCGGGTATGCCTATCCACGATATAGATATTGATGCGGTATTTATTGGCTCGTGTACCAATGGCAGAATACAGGATTTGCGTGAGGCAGCGGCTTTCCTCGGTGGCAAACGCGTAGCGCCTCAAATTAAAATGGCGATGGTGGTACCAGGCTCAGGATTAGTCAAACGCCAGGCAGAAGCAGAAGGTTTGGATAAGATTTTTACTGCTGCAGGATTTGAGTGGCGTTCACCAGGGTGCTCGATGTGCCTGGCGATGAATGCCGACAAATTACCACCCAAAATGCGTTGTGCTTCCACGTCCAACCGCAATTTCGAAGGTCGCCAAGGTCAGGGTAGCCGTACCCATTTAGTCAGCCCTGCAATGGCTGCTGCTGCGGCAGTAGCGGGGCATTTTGTAGATATTCGGACGGTGTCATAATGCAGCCATTTGTACAAGAAAGAGGTATCGTGATGCCTTTGCCGCGTAGCAATGTCGATACTGATGCGATCTTACCGAAGCAGTACTTGAAGCTGATCAGCCGCAGCGGCTTTGGGCAATATTTGTTTGATGATTGGCGCTACCTGCCTGATCGCAGTGATAATCCTGATTTCGTCCTCAATGAGCCGCGTTACCGCAGTGCAAAATTTTTACTGGCTGGTGAAAATTTTGGCTGTGGCTCCTCGCGCGAACATGCCGTGTGGGCGCTTGCTGATTATGGCTTTCGCGCAGTCATTGCGCCGAGTTTTGCCGATATTTTTTACAATAATTGTTTCAAAAATGGTCTATTGCCAGTGATACTTGCTGCAGATGCGGTGGACATCCTCTTTGCACGTTGTGACCAGCAAGAGACGCTGGAACTCAAAGTCGATCTTGAAGCACAGCTTGTTCATCAGGGTGAGGACAGTTGGCCATTCAGTATTGATGGCTTCCGCCGCCATGCCTTGCTACAAGGGTTAGACGACATCGGACAAACTTTAAAGCACCGAGAGGATATTGCTGCATTTGAAGCGCAGCACCGGCAGCATTTTCCATGGCTATTCAGCGAATTTCAGGAGGGGAATAAATGAACAAAGTATTATTACTACCGGGGGACGGTATTGGTCCAGAAATCATGGCGCAAGCTGAGAAGGTATTGCGTGCCTTGATGGACGAAGGATTAGAGATCGAGCTGGAATACGGTGACCTTGGCGGCTGTGCTGTTGATAAGCATGGCGATCCGTATCCGGAAGAAACACGTAGAAAAGCGAATAATGCCAGTGCGGTATTGCTCGGTGCGGTTGGTGGTCCTAAATGGGACACAGAAGCGCGCCATTTACGCCCTGAAAGTGGCTTGCTCGCTATTCGTAAGGACTTGGGGTTATTTGCCAACCTACGTCCAGTCAATGTTTTTCCGGCATTAGCGGATCGTTCGAGCCTCAAACGTGAGTATGTGGCAGGATTGGATTTGTTAATTGTACGCGAACTCACTGGCGGTATTTATTTTGGTCAACCACGTGGCTTGGGAAATACAGATGATGGGCTGCGTGAAGGCTTTAATACTTTACGCTATAACGAAGAGGAAGTACGCCGTATTGCTCGTGTTGCATTTGAAGCAGCAGCGGGGCGCTCTGGGCAGTTGTGCTCGGTCGATAAAATGAATGTACTTGAAGCTTCGCAGTTGTGGCGCGAAGTGGTTGAAGAAGTGGCTAAAGACTATCCGTCGGTGACGCTGTCGCATATGCTGGTTGATAATGCCGCCATGCAGCTGGTGCGCGCGCCAAAGCAATTTGACGTTATTCTCACCAGCAATTTGTTTGGCGATATTTTGTCCGATCAGGCATCGATGCTATCCGGCTCGATTGGCTTATTGCCATCTGCATCTTTGCGTGGTGATGGTGTGGGTTTGTTTGAGCCTATCCACGGCTCAGCGCCTGATATTGCTGGTAGTGGTAAAGCCAATCCATTGGCGATGATCTTGTCTGTTGCCTTGATGCTACGTCATAGTTTAGCGCAGCCACAAATGGCAGAATGTATTGAAGTGGCTGTTTCAAATGTGCTTGATGCAGGCTTATTGAGTGCAGATTTAGTTTCTGGAACACAGCAGCCCCTTTCGACGGATGAACTCGGTGATAAGATTGTAGAACAATTGTAAACTAGCTTATTAGCAAACATTTAATTGAGATAATGAGCCTGTTATACTGGGAAAAATTAGCTTAATCACTAAGAGCCAAGCGCTCTCTGAACATTGCATAAGGAAGTCATATGTACGCTACTGACAGTAAGTCAATTCGCACCATAATCGTTGGCGTATTCGCCGCTGGATTGTTGCAATTTGCTCATGCTTTTGGCCTAGGTCCTATTACGGTAAACTCCCATTTAGGAGAACCACTGCGAGCGACAATTAACGTCACTGATCTTGATGCTAGTCAAAAGGGTAACACTGTAGTGAGTGTTGCTGGCAGTGAAGCATATCGCAGTCGTGGTATTGAAAAACTGCCTAGCCATGAGCAATTAAGAGTATCCTTACAGTCTTCCGCAACAGGGCACTATATCAATATCTCAACGCCTAATATAGTGCGCGAACCATTCATTACCTTTGTGTTGAGTGTGAAGCATAACGGTAAAGAAACCTTGCGAGAGTATACAGTTTTCTTGGATCCTGCAACGGATGGCTTGGCTATTCCATCTATCACTTCTCCTGCAAAAAACGATATTGATCCTGCAGAAGGAGCTTCAGATGCATCAAGTAAAATTAAATTACTTGTTAACCAGCCGGCTGCAGCTACATCAAATGGTTGGCAAGGTAAGCCATCTAAGCCTATAGAGTCAGCCAGTGATCGTATAAAGAAAGACAATTGGCAAGGACGTAGTTATGGTCCAGTTAAAAAAGGGGAAACACTTTTTTCTATTGCGGAAAAAGTGAGGCCATCACCTGACTATCCAATTCAGACAATTATGCGCCAAATTTACCGAGAAAATCCAAGTGCTTTTAACAGCAATCAGCTTAGTAGTTTAATGGCCGGATATCGCTTATCAATCCCTGTTTTTACCAAAGAGCTAGTACCGCTGCCTGCCGACACAGCAAAATCTACAGCTTCTACGGCTAAATCTATAAAACAGGCTGCACCTATAAATTCTGAGGCAGCAAATGTAGCTTCAGATACATCAGTAGTACAAGTACAAGAGGTCAATGATGTAAATGAAAAAGCGGGTCAGGATGATAATTCAGATGGTCAGAAAATAGAAGAAGGTAGTATTTCTCTTGATGTTGTAGCAAGTGGTGATTCAGCAGATTTTGCTTCTAATAGTGAGGAAAGTAATGTTGGGTCAGTTTTACATAATACTGACAGTGAAGTAGATCAAAGTGAAAAACCTAACCTGACAGCTTTAAGTAATTTAAATCCTGAGTCAGTCGAGGGCGAATTTGAGTCTGAAGCGGTTGAAATGTCGGATCGAATACAGCGAACCGATGGAAGTATTGCTACTGAAAGTCAGGAAAATGTAGTCTTGGCTAATATGGATAATACTGTAGAAGAGCATGACAATACAGTAGTATCGGGCAACGCACAGCAGAGTTCAAATGATGGTGCAGCTGAAGGAGCTGCTACGACAACTGCTTCCGTAGCTAATCCTGAATTATCTACATCTGATTTAGTCATTGAGGAGGAACGTTCTGTTGATAAACAAGCGTCACAAAGCTTCCTTAGCACTACTTATGCTTTCTTGCCAATGTGGCAATGGCTGGTTATTGGCGCTTTATTATTGGCATCAATTGCGTTATTACTGTTTAGGCAGCGTAAGAAACATGAAGTAGATGCGTATGACACGCTAGATGAAGATGAAATGGATGCAGTGTTAGCAAAAATAAATGCACTGGAAAGAGAGGATGGTCATGAAAATGTTAGCGCTAAACCAATGCTAACGGAACTCGATAGCTATCCTGATTTTGAAAATAATAATATTGAACAATCAGAGTGGAAAAATGAGATTGCTCTTGATGAGTTAGATGATTACGAAACTGATCAGCATGATAAAGCAACAGAAGGCTGGGAGGGTTCTAGTGAAAGGGATCCTGATATCGCTGTTGAAAAGGAAGATTATGATTTCTTCCTTGCTGAAAATGAAGAAGTGGCTGAAACGAGGAAATCTGAGTATTCTCATATCGAAAAGGACCTTAATTTTGATATTGACCTCGGAAGTTTGGAAAGAAATTTCGGTACGACAGCAGATCTGGAAAATTTGTCAGAAGAAGATAATTTAGACTTCTTTAGTGAGAAGCCTAATAATGAGGCTGTTGAGTTAAATCCTATTTTGAATGAGGATCCATCAGAGAAAGGTGATTTGGCTTGGTTAGATGAAGAAAATGATCTTGATGATTTGTTTATTAGTGATAGCAATTTTGAGCAAGAGAATGCTAGCGAAAGTAGTACGAGTACAGATCAAAAGAAATTGGAAGTAGAGGTGCCTTTTGTCGCTGATGAGGTATTAGCAGACAGTGCTGAGCCAGCTGTAGCAGTTAATACTGCAGAAATGGAGATCAATTTGGATCTTGCAGTGTCATTTATTGCAACAGGTCATGGAGAGCGAGCAATCATATGGCTTGAAGAGGTACTTGAAGTGGGCACAGATGAGCAAAAAGCACGCGCAAAAGCACTGATGGATAAAGTACGTGGTGCATGATGCGCTATGCAGTAGCTGTTGAATACGATGGTACGCATTACTCGGGCTGGCAGCGCCAGCCCTTTTTTGCGCAAACAATTCAAGAACAAGTTGAACAGGCACTAAGTAAGGTTGCGAACCATCCTGTTGAAGTTGTCTGTGCTGGCCGTACAGATGCAGGAGTTCATGCTTTACAGCAGATTATACATTTTGACAGTGATGCTGCTCGTGATACTTATGCATGGCTTGCTGGTTGTAATCGCTATTTGCCTGCAGATATTCGCCTACAATGGGTACATTGCGTCAATGATGAATTCCATGCGCGTTACAGCGCCAAACGTCGCCGTTATCGCTATCTAATCCGTACTAGGCATCAACCATCGGCACTATGGCGTATGCGCTGTTATTGGCACCGCTACCCTCTAGATATTGAAGCGATGCGTGAAGGGGCTCAGTATTTAATCGGTGAACACGATTTTAGTGCCTTTCGTGCAGCTGAATGTCAGGCTCAGACGCCAAACCGGTTCATTGAATCAATTAGCATTCATGGTGATGGCGATTGGTTATGGGTAGATGTCTGTGGTAATGCCTTTTTACACCATATGATTCGTAATATTGTTGGTACCTTGCTTCCTGTTGGTTCCGGCAAGCAGGATCCACTGTGGGTTAATGCAGTTTTGCAAAGCCGGGATCGTCGTGAAGCTGGTATTACTGCTCCAGCACACGGATTGTATTTTGTTGATGCGCAGTATGAAAGTGAGTTCAATTTGCCTCCATTCGTATTGGATCAAGGGGGATTGTGGTAATGCTACTTACGCTGCCCATCGTTAATGGTGTCGATATTGCGCAAATTGATACATTAATTCTTAAAACGCAAAGTATCAGTCATGCAATGCTGATGGAGGAAGCAGCAGCTGCTTGCACTGATTGGCTGATCAATCGCCATGATAGGAAGACTGCTTTTCTTGTCTTATGTGGAGCTGGTAATAATGGTGGGGACGGCTTGGCTATTGCGCGTAGGTTATTCATGGCTGGCTATCGTGTTCGCGTCTTTTCTGAGCAAGGAAAAACGGGGTCATTGCAGCTACAGCAATACCAACGTACAAAAAAGCTTTTACCAATTGGCCACTTGGGTGAAGCGTGGTTTGAGCAGCGTGATGAAGTGGTTATTGATGCCTTATTTGGTGTAGGTTTACGCGGTTCTATCCGTGCGCCTTACGGTGAATATATACGTCGTATCAACTCAATGCAGGCGAAGGAATGTATTGCCATTGATATGCCATCAGGCCTCACAGATGATGGAGCAAATGCTGATCAGCTTGTTGTTCAAGCTGATGCTACACTATCGCTATGTGTACCCAAGCACAATCAATTATGGGCGTGCCATGAGCGATATATTGGTAATTTACATGTATTGCCCTTAGCCTCAGCACAAACTGCCCTAAATGCCTGGTCAGCTTCTCCTCAGTGGTTAACATCTGAATGGATTACAGCGCAGCATCCGGCGCAGCAACGTTTCGCTCATAAAGGCAGCTTTGGGCGTGTATCCATAGCAGCAGGAGGGCATGGTATGGCTGGTGCAGCGATTATGTCTGCAGCGGCTTGTTTGCGCAGCGGCACAGGGTTAAGTACGTTACACATTACAGAAAATCTACATGCTGCAATACATGCGGCATTACCGGAAGTGATGTTGTCTCAAGAAGCGAAACCTCCTGTCAATGCAGACGTTCTGGCGATGGGACCTGGTTGGGGGCAAAGCAGTGAGCGCGAGAGACAATTAACTGAATGGCTAGCTGCCCCATGCAGGGCCAGAGTAGTTGATGCAGATGCCTTGAATTTGCTTGCCCAGCTACCAATGAACTTACATAAACTACCCGATAATACGATATTGACACCACATCCTGTGGAGTTTTCGCGCTTGACAGGAGAAGCGATACCAGAAAACGATGACCGTATTCAGCAAGCCCGTGAGTATGCAATGAAGTGGGATGTAACGGTTGTACTGAAAGGAAAATATAGCGTGATTGCCAGTAAGGAAGGGAATGTCTGGATTAATCCAACGGGCAATAGTGCGCTTGCTAAAGGCGGTAGTGGTGACGTATTGACCGGTATGATCGCAGGCTATCTTGCTCAGGGGTATAATCCGGAAGTTGCAGCAACTATGGCCGTTTACTATCACGGTTTGGCCGCTGACTTGGTGATCCGGCAAAAAAATGCCCGCGCAGTTGTTGCGCGGGATATTGTGGAAATGCTAGCTCAATTACCCATTTGATGGGGAAAGATTAATCACTGATGAGTGGTACACCAGTAATGGATTGCGCGTCTGAGAGTGTGACTCCGTCAGCCAGTTCAACGACTTTTAAGCCAGATTCATGGACATCAAAAACCCCTTGGTCTGTAATGATTCTATTGACGACACCAGTTGCAGTAAGAGGTAAGGAACATTCAGGAACAATCTTTGGTTGACCTTTCTTGGTGGCATGCTCCATCAGTACTATGACGCGTTGTACTCCGACAACCAGATCCATCGCACCACCCATGCCTTTAACCATTTTGCCGGGGATCATCCAGTTAGCCAGATCGCCTTTATCAGTGACTTCCATAGCGCCCAGAATTGCAAGGTTTACATGACCACCGCGGATCATGGCAAACGATTCACTACTAGAGAAGTAGCTTGCGCCTTTGGTGGCGGTGACAGTTTGTTTGCCGGCATTAATTAGATCAGCGTCAATTTCTGCTTCGGTTGGGAATGCACCAATACCTAGTAGTCCATTTTCTGATTGTAGAACGACGTCCATTCCTTCAGGAATATAGTTAGCAACAAGTGTAGGCAAGCCAATGCCGAGATTGACGTAAAAGCCGCTTTGCAGTTCTTTGGCTGCACGTTGAGCCATTTGTTCTCTATTCCATGCCATGGTTATTCTCCTGAGCGTGTTGTGCGCTGTTCGATACGTTTTTCCGGATGTGTGTTGACGACCAGCCGTTGGACATATATACCTGAGAGATGAACTTCATCAGGATCGATATCACCAATTTCAACTATTTCTTCGACTTCCGCGATGGTTATTTTCCCAGCCATGGCACAGTCAGGATTAAAGTTGCGTGCGGTCTTACGGAAGATGAGGTTGCCACTGCGGTCTGCCTTCCAGGCTTTAACTAATGCAACATCTACATGCTCAAAAGCGTGCTCAAGCAAATATTCATGCTCACCAAAAACACGAGTTTCTTTACCTTCGGCAACTTTTGTACCAACACCTGTACGGGTATAGAACGCAGCAATACCAGCACCCGTAGCGCGCAATTTTTCTGCTAATGTGCCTTGTGGAGTCAATTCTACTTCCAATTCGCCTGAGAGATATTGGCGTTCAAACTCTTTGTTTTCACCAACATAGGAAGAAATCATCTTTTTGACTTGCTTGCTTTCTAGAAGAACGCCAAGGCCAAAACCATCAACGCCTGCGTTGTTACTGATACAGGTCAAATCGGATGCATTGGTATCGCGTAGGGCATCAATCAGTGCTTCAGGAATACCACACAAGCCAAAGCCGCCAACTGCAATCGTAGCGCCATCTGTAATGACATCTTGCAATGCTTCTTTTGCATTGGGAAACGTTTTATCCATGCTTACTCCCGGAAATTATTTTCATTAGTTAAAATAAGCTTAACTTATCCTATTATATACAGTGACGCGTAGTTGTATCAAACTTTCCAAGGCTGGATTTTACACCTTGCTAAATTTATGCCGAATAACATAATTTCAAGCCGCTAAGCCAGTTATTTTGAAGGCTTTATTTGACTTGAAGATAAACTGCTGTTTTAGCTATCTCGATTGAGATACAAGCCTGTAATCAGTAGCTTGAAAATTAGATGCGTGTGTTGATACCGTGTTTTTGCAGATAAGCTTTGGCTTGTGCAATGGTGTATTCGCCAAAGTGGAAAATACTGGCCGCGAGGACGGCGTCACAGTGGCCTTTTGTTACACCTTCAACGAGGTGATCAAGATTGCCAACGCCTCCTGATGCAATGACAGGAACATTGGTGCACTTGTTGATACTTCTGAGAAGCAGATGATCAAAGCCCTGACGCGTACCATCCCGATCCATACTGGTGACGAGTAATTCACCAGCTCCGTATTCCGCCATACGCTCAGCCCACTTGACGGCGTTGATGTCAGTTTGTTTGCGCCCACCGTGAGTGAAAATATGCCATGTATTTTCAGCTGTTTGTTTCGCATCTATTGCAACAACAATACATTGGTTTCCGAAGTGTTGTGCGGCTTCTCTGACAAATTCCGGGTTGTGTACAGCTGCGCTGTTAATGGCGACCTTATCCGCACCAGCATTGAGGAGGCGACGAATATCTCCAAGACTTCTAACGCCGCCTCCGACCGTTAGCGGGATAAATACCTGCGCTGCAACTGCTTCTACCATTGCTAGTGTCGTGTCGCGGTTATCAGATGAAGCAGTGATATCAAGAAAAGTCAGCTCATCGGCGCCTTCGTCGTTATAGCGCTTAGCGGTTTCTACCGGGTCTCCGGCGTCGCGAATGTTGACGAAATTAGTGCCTTTGACGACGCGGCCGTTATCGACGTCCAGGCATGGAATAATACGTTTGCAGAGCGCCATAATTAGCTTTGCCTATGTTGGGTTGAAGGTGCTTTGTGCAGCCAATGTTGTAAAAAGGTGTTTAGCCACTTGCTAATAACTGGGCTAAGCTCTTTAAAGTAGCGTGCTTGAGCTGCAACTGTCTGCGCACCGGGGTGGCTGAGCTCTTCGCTGTCACGCGTATGCCAGTGCTCTATTTGTGCAGCAGTTGCTTCAGGATGGAATTGAAAACCATATGCACAATTGCCTATACGAAAAGCCTGATTTGGATATAGATCCGATTCTGCGAGTTTGACGCCACATTCAGGAATAGTAAAACCTTCATTGTGCCATTGGAAAAAACGCTCAGGGATTTGTGTAAAAATATCACTATAGCCAGCAATTGTTGGGTAAATTCTATAGTAGCCAATTTCGGTAATACGCTGAGGGTGGCGAGTAACCTTCCCGCCAAACGTCATCGCGAGCAGCTGTGCGCCTAGGCATATGCCAAGAAAGGGCTTGCCTAGCTCGACAGTTTCACGTATCCACAATAACTCTTGTAGTAATTCTGGTAAATCATTGTGATCGTTAGCACTCATCTTTCCGCCAAAGACAACTGCTGCATCAAAAGAGGCTTGATCAGGCAAAGTATCGCCATTTAGCGGACAGTAGTAAGTTATTTCGTAGCCTTGCGCACCGAGTAATTCACCAATCAATCCACTACTGCCTTGGGGATTGTGCAAAATAAAGGCGAGCCTGTTATTACTCATACCACCATTAATTATCCATTGCTCTGATCAATAGTGCAGTACCCATTCCCCCTCCAATACACAGAGAGGCTAAGCCTAAAGATTGCTTATCTCTGAGCAGGCCATATACCAGCGTTGTGATAATCCTGTTGCCGGAACAACCAATAGGGTGACCTAAAGCAATAGCACCACCCGTTGGGTTGGTGATTGTATTGAGGTGCGCATAATCACATTCGTGTTGTTGTGCCAGCTCTTTTATGACACCAATAGATTGCGATGCAAAAGCTTCATTAAGTTCGATGCGCTCTATATCAGCTAAACGATAGTTGCTACGCTCAAGTGCTTGTGCAATAGCTGGTACTGGCCCGAGCCCCATGATTTCCGGTGCTACACCGCCTTGACCATAGCTAATAATTTCAGCAAGTGGGTTAAGATTGTAGCGCTTCAATGCTTCTTCAGAGACGATGAGAATAGCTGAGGCGCCATCATTGAGTCCGGATGCATTACCCGCAGTAACGCTTCCTTCTTTATCGAAGGCTGGTTTGAGCTTGCTTAAACGCTCTATATTGGCATCACTGCGAATGTGTTCATCATCACTGAATGAGATGGTCTCGCGGCGCTGTTTAATTTCTACAGGGACAATTTCGGCATCAAATAAGCCATTTTCTTTGGCAGATTGTGCTTTTTGCTGTGAGCTGAGGGCAAATTCATCTTGCGCTTCACGAGTAATTTCGTATCGCTTGGCGATATTCTCAGCTGTGATCCCCATATGATAATTATGGAAAGCGTCAGTGAGCCCATCGCTGAGAATAAGATCCTTACTTTCAATATGACCCATTTTCTGGCCACGCCGCAAGTTACCTGATTGGACAAAACCTGCATTACTCATCGATTCAGTACCGACGGTAAGGATAACGTCAGCATCACCTGCTTTAATGTGTGCGCAAGCTTCAAGGACGGCTTTCATGCCCGAGCCACAAATCATATTCAGCGTATAGGCTGGGATATCGTGAGACAGACCTGTCGCGATCGAAACTTGGCGACCAACACCCATACCCAAACCAGCGGACAATACATTACCTACGATGACCTCATCGATATCATCTTTGTCAATGCCACTTTGCTTAAGTGCTGCCTTTGCGGCTGCGGCACCGAGCTCAATTGCAGACAGACCAGCAAGACTGCCCTGAAATGCGCCAATGGCGGTTCTTTTAGCTGCTACGATGTATAGACGGGTCATAGTGGTATCTCTCTATCTGTTGATATGGTGATTGTACATAGCCTAGGTTATTCGCCGTGTGAAGCTCAAGTTAAAGATAATAGGCGATATGATTGATACTCGCAACAATTGCTTTAGGCTTGCTCTATTTTGTAATTTGCTGAAGAGTCTTGTGCCAGTAGAGATACCAGGTTGGGTAATACATCATTGAGCTGATCTTTGAGAATATATGGTGGATTGACGATAAACATCCCACTGCCATACATGCCATGTTCATTAGCAGCTTGTACAGTCAATTCAGCGGATAAATATTTGTCAGCAAAAATGGTTTTGAGCCGATCGCGCATCTCAAATACAGAACGGCGGGGTAAAAGTGGATACCACAGCATTAAGCAAGCTTCACGGCAGCGCTGATGCATGGTCAGAAATGCATCAGGGGCGTGGTCATAATCACTTTTAACCTCGTAGGATGGATCGGTGAGAACCACCGCACGGCGGTTAGGGGGAGGAAGCCAGCCCAAGGCTGCTTTGAGACCATCTTGATGGCTGATACTGTAGCGGACGTTGCTCTTTAAATGTGCCATCGTCAATTCAAGAATTTTTACATCAGTAGGGTGTAATTCGCAAAGGCGGATATAGTCCTTCTTGCGCATAAGTGTTGAAGCGATGACAGGTGACCCAGGGTAGAGATGGTCATCACCACCCGTGCATTGGTTTATGGACTCAAGAAAATCTTGTAGTGGCTCAGAAAGTTGATCCATGGTTGCACGTAACACACCAATAGCAGCACGGTGCTCAGCAGTTTTTTGGGCGTAGTCACCTTCCAAATCATAACTGCCTGCGCCGGCATGAGTGTCGATATAAATATAAGGCTTATCCTTGCGGTTATAGTATTCAAGAACCTTAATTAATACCAAATGTTTCAGTAGATCAGCATGATTGCCGGCATGGAAGGCGTGTCTGTAGCTAAGCATATTATTTTGAATGGGAGTTAGAAGGTGGAATAAAGGTGGTAAAAGAATCGCGGGCTGCGTAGCGCCGCCATGCTTCAATGACGGCTTTCACCAAAGTTGCCAATGGAATTGCAAAAAATATGCCCCAGAACCCCCATAAACCACCAAATATCAATACGGCAATAATAATAGCGACGGGGTGAATGTTCACAGCCTCAGAAAAAATCAGCGGAACAAGTACATTGCCATCAAGCAGCTGTATAACCAAATAAATCGAAATTACCCACCAAAAATCAGAAGTAATACCAAATTGGACATAGGCCACTACCAGCACTGGAATTGTGACAATACTCGCACCAATATATGGTACCAATACAGACAAACCAACCATTAGGCTGAGCAATAGACCGTATTCTAGATTGAAATAGTGGAATGGTATAAAGCACATGACCCAAATAACCAAGATTTCGATAAATTTACCACGAATGTAATTACCTATTTGTTGATCCATTTCTTGCCATATTTCCTGCAGAATTTGTTTATTTTGAGGCAAAAATCGGCCAAGCCAAATCAGGATACGGTTTTTATCTTTCAAAAAGAAAAAGACCAGTATGGGGATGAGAATAGCGTAAACAATCACAGTAATTGCTGTGAGTAGAGAAGCGAACAGCTTGCGTGAGAAGATATCTTTACTGAAGTTTGACAGCTCGCTGTTAATGGTTGCGAGTAGTGATTGGATATCGCTGTCTTTAAATATATTTGGAAAACGCTCGGGTAGTAGCAGTAATTTCTGTTGTCCTATCACGAAGTATTCGGGTAAAGCTGAAATAAGATTTTTAGCCTGATGAATAACGGTCGGGATGAGCGCAATCATCAAATAAGTAATGAAAATACTGAATGCCAAATAAACTAGCGTGACGGCCATTATCCGTTTTATGCCGAGCCGTTCTAGCTTGGCGATTACGCCCTCAAGAAGATAGGCTATAACGATCGCAATGATGACGGGCAATAACCATTGCCCGAGAAAGTAAAAAATAAGCGTCAAACCTAGTGCAAAAAGCACTAGGCCGACGAGCGATGGATTGCGCAAAAAGCGCTGAATCGGTGAAAAAATAGCGTTCATGCGCAAATATTATGGTGTTCCTGGTAAATCAGGAAGAAATGGCTTTTTGATCTTGAGTGGCAGGCAATAGATCACCCGAAAGCGTCTCATCAACCGCTACAGAGACCACGCTTTGTCGGTATGCGGCAAGTGCGGCTTCAGGTTGGTCTTTTGCTTCGAGAATTTGAGCCCAGAGTGCAAAAGCCTCTTTTGAAGGGTGGCGCTTTATTGATTCTTCAATCGCCTGACCAGCTGTATCGTAGTCGTTCGCTTTATAGGCAATTAATGCTTTAGCATATAAGAATACTGCGTCATTTGGATGCTCTTTTTCCCAGCGTTGCATGTTGGCAAGTTGGGCTTTGAAGTTACCACTGCGCATTTGACTGTAGGCCTGAATCAGATCTAAATTTTGTGAGCGCTTAATTTCCTGATTGAGGAAGTGCTCAGCGGCATCGTTATGGCCATTTTCAGCCAGAGCACTGGCATACAACAAAACCATTTCCTGTTCTTTACGCATATCGGCTGGTAATGCACGCCAAGCAGTTTCAAGCTCGTAAACACTTTCGATTGAAGGTGTGTCTTTAAGTAGGCCTTTGGCGTAGAATTTTTGGCGAGCCTTGTAATCATCTTCTTTCATATAGCCTTTGAGCTTAGGCAAGATTCTCCAACCGCTTTCCCAATCACCTGTGTCAGCATATGCTTGTTCGAGCAATGACAATACTTTGACGTTTTTGCTTTCCTGATCTCGAATTTCTTCCAGTAGAGGAATGGCTTTGTCATGATCGCCGTGGTCGATATGCATTTCAGCTTCATTGAGTCTAGTCAGGGCTGTATGTTGTTTGCTGTGGGCGTGCTGACGGGCATTGAGCAAATAGCGCTCACGGCGTTCGTCAGCATTAAGGTAATCCGCTGCAATGGCAGCATTTTCAAAATAGATCACACTGGACTCACCAATCTCATCAGCCAAGTCGCCACCGCGCACAAAATATTTTTCTGCTTTGCTGTAGTGGCCACTGATCAGCTCTGCAAGTCCGTTTTGTAGATAGTCATGCGCTTTTTTGCGCTTGCGTACTTCTGCTGAACGGCTGAAGTACTGTGGTGAGCGCCACAAAAAGACGAATAGGCGAACGATCAGCGTGATAACCCATGCTGCAATAAGAGAAAGAATACACCAAATGATTAAATTGGTCGTTATAGTGTAATCCGGTAGACGCAGGGCAACAACAGCCGGAAAAGTCTTAATAAAGTAACCGGTAACGGCACACAGACTAATGATGATCAGTGCGAGGAAAAAACGAAACATATGACCTCCTGATTAGCCGGCTTGCTGGATAGATTTGATAAGAGCAGCTATGTCTGGCTTATCATTTTGCTGCTGGGTAAGCTCGCTAAGCTGGTTCATGGCTTGCTTGACTTGCTCTGCATTGGTATCAAAGTAATGTGCTACTCGATCATGCAGTGTCGCTGCAATTTGTTGAGCGCGCTCTTGATCGCCGACCAGCAGTGCATTGCGGATCATAGCCAGATCCAAGCGTACATTCTCGCGAATGATTTCCTGAAGATGAGGGTTTTCGTTGACCCAAGTCAGGCCCGCTGCATCATTTTTGGTAATGGTGACAGTGCTTGAAAGAATGCTGTTGCCGATGTGCTTAATGTCATCCTTCCAGCTTTCAGTTGGTTTATTAGATGGTTTGTTATCGAGTACATTCTCAGGGTCAGTGCTGATAAATGGCCAGTTTCCGACACTATTGATCATGTTATCGATTTCTTGCTGGCTATTTTGTTGTTTTGCCAGGGCTTTAGTCTTTTGTGCTAACTCTTCAATTTGTCCAGCGAATTGAGCATATGGTTGCTGGTTGAGGTGTAAGTCATCAAAGCTTGCTTTGGCTTGCTGCAAATATTGGCTGGCAAGACCAAACTGATGAGCATTGCTCGCAACTTCGGCCAATGTCAGGGTGTTGATTAATGGGTAAACAATAGGCTGCTGATCAGCTGCGGTAATCTTTTGCTCAGCTTGGCTGACTGATTTACTGAGGTTAGATTGCGCCTGTTCAGCAGTTTGTGACAGTGCAGATTTAAGTGATTCACCTTGTTGCTTGATTTGCTCAAGGTACTGCTCTATCTCTGCCTTGTTTTGCTTGATGGCATTAATTTCACTACTTAAATCAATTGCAGGCTGCGCGTTTTTACCGCCATCAGCGCTACTGATCAGCGCTTCCTTGATCATAGTGCTAACTTGTTCTTTACTCAGCGTAGGCTGGCCAGCTTGCTGAGGCTGTGATGTGGCTGACTCCTGCAAAGACTGCTTGGCTTGGTCAACTTGCTCGGCAATCAAGCTTTGAATTTGTGCTTCTCCAAGCCCTTGCGCTGGTGCAGATTTAAGCTCTCCCACCTGATTTTCAAGGCTCTTGATGCTCTCATCTAACTTGGATACATCGCCTTTATTGGTTTTTTCAGCTATTGAACTTTGTAATTGCGCAATTTGTTCTTGCAGCTTTTGGACTTCTTCCGGATTGGATTGTGCCTGCTGCATACTGCTGTACAAAGCATACCCGCTGACACCAAGTGCGATCAGACTGATGATCAATGGTAGTGGGCTTCGCTTTGACGGACCGTTCTTACTTGGCGGTGTGGGAGGAGGTGTACCGTTGCCTTTGTTATTCGCAGAAGCGTTGGTTGGTTTGCTGTCTGCTGCTTTTTTTTCTGCTTCTTTGTTAGGCGTTGTGCTGGAAGTTGTTGGCTTGGCGGCACTTACTGGTTTGCTATTTGGAGGGATAGGTTTAGCCAAAGTATCACTTGATTTGTTGTTGCCTTTATCGGCGTTGCTTGCTAATGCAGCAGAGCTATTATTTGCGCCTGATGTGGCGGTGTTGGCGACCGAAGATTTCTCTGCTGGCGTTTTGTTATCTTTAGTGTTGTTTGCCTGTGGCTTGTTGTTTTCCAATACAGGCTTGCTATTTTGGTCCACTTTATTTGAAGCAGATTTGCTGGGACCAGATGCAGAGGTTGTCTGTGGTTTCTTGTCTTTATTAGCCGGGTTATTGACCGGCTTATTGTTTTTACTGCTCATTAATGTACTCCATAGTTCCTGAAAAAGGTGGCCGCCATGCCGCAATTGCGCTCACCAGAGTATCTTCATTTGCTTGGGATGCACTGAAGACCTGTTGAAATCCGGACTTTCGGGCAAGTTCGGCAAGCCTGGGGCTGATGCAAGCCATGATCGCTTGATATTGTAACAGCTTCAACTTTTTTTGCGGGGTAATTTCAACCAGACACTTCAAGCTGCTGCCACTCGTGATCATGATGATATTGAACTTGTCTGGTTGATATGGCAGCTGAGAATGATGCTGGCGGCATTGACGTGTGTAGGTAGAGATGAACTGTGTGTGGTTTCGCTTGCCCAATGACTCCAAAAGTAGTGTGCGGCCACCCGGTGCGCCAATAATGGCAATTCGTTTTGCATCAGGCCACCATGATTCAATCAGTGCTTCGCTGTTATAAGGTGGGGGCGCAGTTTCGATAGGCGTATTCGGTATGCTCTGGCTCAGGGCTGCTTCTGTGCGTTGCCCGATCGCAATGCAGTACTGTTCAGTGGAAGGTGTGTATTGATTAACCAGGTGCTCTACCGCATGTTGGCTGGTGAAAACCAAATAGTCCGCAGTTTTTAGAAAATTAATATCCGGTGGTGTTAGTGCTTGTTCTTCGATGCAGAGCAAGGGGTAGTGGCTACTGTGTTGCGCTAACGCAGGATAGCGGCTGACAAAGCGCTGCCAATCCTGCGTATCTCGGGTATAAATCAGGTGATGCTTCACGTTGCCTGTAAAGCTGCCAAAATATCTAAAGCACCTTCTGCAATAAGTTGCTCACTTGCTTGTTGGGCAATATCCATTGCCTCGGCGAAGTCGCCTGACTGTGTGTAATGTAGTACTTTGCTACCGTCCGGATAGCCAACTTTGGCTTCAAAATGGAATTGACCATCTTGATTATGGCCATAAGCTGCTATTGGTACTTGGCAACTACCTTCGAGACGAGTGTTGATGATGCGTTCGGCACGTACACATTGCGCTGTTTCAGGGTCGTTAAATGGCGCAAGTAAATCAAGCATTTCTGGAGTATCTAGGCATTCAATCCCAATGGCGCCTTGCCCAATAGCTGGAAGGCTAATTTGGGGTGAAAAATGGTGCTGAATACGATCTTCAAGGTTAAGGCGAATCAAGCCGGCGCTGGCGAGGACAATGGCATCAAAATCACCATTATCCAGTTTGGCTAAGCGGGTTTGGACGTTGCCACGCAGATCCAGTAATTCTAGATCTGGCCTGATTGCTGAGAGCTGCATACGGCGGCGTAAGCTACAGGTGCCAACTTTTGCACCTTGAGGCAGTTCCTCAAATTGAGCGTAGTGATTGCTGACAAAAGCATCAAAGGGGTTTTCGCGCTTGAGGATGGCCGCGAGTGTAAATCCTTCGGGAAAGTGAACGCCGACATCTTTCATTGAGTGAACAGCAATATCAGCCTCACCTTGTTGAATAGCGACTTCCAATTCCTTGATGAATAATCCTTTGCCGCCGATTCGCGCGAGTGGGGTATCGAGGATCTTATCGCCTTTCGTGACAATTGGCACTAATGATACGGAGAGCTCGGGATAGTATTCGCGTAACAGTTTGGCGACGTGCTCGGCTTGCCAAAGTGCCAGTTTGCTTTGTCGCGTTGCGATGCGAATTTCTTTATTGGTGACGGAATTCATAAGCTGTGTATATCGACTTCATCTCAAACAGGCGCTAAGCTTAGCGCTTTGAATCACGCTGAGCAAGCTAGTTAGAGCGAGCGACATTTATTTATAAGGCAGTAGGGCTTAATTAATTTATGGGACAGAACATGCATAATGAAGGTATTGATAGCGGCACAGGGTTTGATCAAGCTGAGCAGAAGGGGATAAAAGCCAACCAGACTTGGGGTGGGCGCTTTCAGGAATCGACCGATGCCTTTGTTGCAGAATTCACTGCTTCGGTAGCATTTGATCGCCGTATGGCTGATGAAGATATTAACGGTTCATTGGCGCACGCTGAAATGCTTGCGGCAGTCGGGGTGCTCAATGAGCAGGAGCTGGCGCAAATTCGCAGTGGATTGAGCCAAATTCGTGAGGAAATATCTGAAGGGCGGTTTGAGTGGTCTATTGCGCTCGAAGATGTGCATATGAACATCGAGAAGCGCCTTACTGATTTGATCGGCATTACCGGCAAAAAACTGCACACTGGGCGCTCGAGAAATGATCAGGTTGCAACGGATTTACGCCTGTACTTGCGCGCGGCGATTGATGCATGTCTCGGCGAATTGCGTCGCTTTCAGCATGGTCTGCTCGATGTGGCCGAGCGCGAAGCAGATACCATCATGCCGGGATTTACGCACTTGCAAGTAGCTCAGCCGATTACATTTGGCCACCATTTGCTGGCCTGGTTCGAGATGCTGGAGAGAGATGGTGGGCGCTTGCTCGATTGCCGCGCTCGCCTGAACCAATCGCCGCTGGGTGCAGCAGCACTGGCCGGTACGACTTATCCGATAGACCGCGAAATGACGGCGAAACTACTGAATTTTGATGGTGTTTGCCGTAACTCACTTGATGCTGTTTCTGACCGGGATTTTGCGATTGAATTTTGTGCCTCAGCCAGTATTTTATTGATGCACTTATCACGCTTTTGTGAAGAATTGATTTTGTGGAACAGCAGTGCATTTGCTTTCATTGATATACCGGATCGTTTCTGCACGGGTTCTTCAATTATGCCGCAGAAAAAAAATCCTGATGTTCCTGAGTTGGTGCGTGGCAAAAGTGCGCGGGTTTATGGGCACCTTTTCGCACTCCTTACTCTTATGAAGAGCCAGCCTTTGGCTTATAACAAGGACAACCAAGAAGATAAAGAGCCAGTTTTCGATACCGTTGATACGGTGCTTAATTGTCTGCGTGCTTTTGCGGATATGGTGCCTCATTTGCAGCCTAATCGAGACAAAATGTACGCAGCTGCGAAGCAGGGCTTCTCTACAGCGACAGATCTTGCCGATTATCTGGTTCGTCGTGGCGTTGCTTTCCGCGATGCGCATGAGGTGGTTGGTCAAGCAGTGCATATAGCTTTAGAGCAAGGCGCTGATCTCAGTGATTTGTCTTTGGATACGTTGCAGCGATTGAGTAATGTTATTGGAGATGATGTCTATGATTACCTCACACTTGAGGGGTCGGTTGCTGCACGTAAACACATCGGTGGAACTGCACCTGAGCAAGTTCGAGTTCAAATCGACAAGTGGCGGCAACAGTCGCGCTAAACTGTGCGACAATGGCGAAAGGAATTGTGTGTTAAAGCGTATCCATCGGGAGGTCGCTCATGTTTAAGACAGTATTGGTTTTGTCCGTAGTAGTGGCCGTAGCAGGCTGCGCTAATCAGCCGCCACCCTCTGGTGTGCCTTTGGCTGCGCAATCTACGCCAGCACCGGCGTATTCACCACTTGATCAGCCCAGCTTGCTACCAGCAAGCCATCAACGCTATAGCCAGCAGCGCAATCCGCTTGAAGGGGCAGCTTATGGGTCTATGATTGGTGGTGGATTAGGGCAAGTCGTTGGTCAGGACACAGAATCGACAGTGTATGGCGCGGCAGCAGGTGCATTAATCGGCTATGGTACAAATCGCTAATTTTTAAATTATGCCAACCCTTTTGGGTTGGTTTTTGATAACGTTTGGTAGGTATTTTATGCGCAGTGAACGCGTTTGGTTCAGCTTCTTTATTTTATTGGCGCTTACGCTCAATTTTGGATTCGTCTATGGCAGCATCGACAATCCCGAGCATCACGATAAAATTGAATTATTTTTAGCATTTGTGGTGAGTGTGGTATGTACCATTCTCAAGTTTGGTGACCGTTCGCATCTCGGTGCGCTGTTGTTGGCAACGAGTCTCGTTGCTGATGTCCAATTGCTGTCAGCGATTGGTGTATGGACATTCAACACTGGTTTGCTCGATGCAGCGACACTGTCAACAATCGTTTCATTTACCGCAGGTGCTTTGGTGGCTAACCTCGTGTCGGTGATTTTGGTTGTGATTGAAGTGGCAACCTTACGGCGCTAATTGTGAATGATATTGTCTATCTGATTTTACGCCAGATACGACGTCCGGCGCTGATTCTGCTGAGTGCTTACTCGGTCGCAGTACTTGGGATGTCGTTAATCCCGATGGTTGGTGAAGACGGTGAGATGACTTATCTCAGTGTCTTTCAGTCATTTTATTGGGTGAGCTATACCGCGACGACGATTGGTTATGGTGAAGTGCCGGTGCCATTTTCCGATTGGCAGCGTATCTGGGTTGCATTCAGTATTTATTACACCGTTCCGGCCTGGCTTTATGCGGCCGGTAAAATTATCGCACTAATGCAGGATCCAACTTTCCAGCATGCACTGGAAGAGAGCCGCTTTGCACGTAGAGTATTGTCGCAGCGCGAGCGTTTTGTGATTATTTGTGGCTTTGGTGAAGCTGGGCAACGGTTGGTGAGTTCTTTTTTGGCTGACGATTATCAGTGTGTGGTGATTGAGCAAGACCAGAATCGAGTCAACAGGATGTCACTCGATCCAGCCTTGCATCGAGTGCTTGCGATACAAGGTGATGCGTCTGATGTCGAATTACTTGAGAAAGCTGGAATTGGTTCGCCGCACTGCCGTGCTGTCATTGCCATCACCGATGAAGAAACGGTGAACATTAAGGTAGCACTGGCAGCACGCTTGCTTTCCAGTGACCGTTCTCGCTTCAAAGTGATTTGTCGTACCTTTACCCGGCGTGGCAGTGCCAATGCAAAATCATTTGCGACGGATGTTGTCATCAATACGAACCGAATCTTTACAGAAAGGCTGACCATTGGCTTGCGCCGACCGTCCATTGCCAAGCTGATGTCGCTTATGCATGCCAAACCAGGCACGGAGCATCACTATGCGCCGCAGCCACCGCGCGGGCACTGGATTATTTGTGGCTACGACAATCTCGGGAAAACGCTTGAACGCTTTTTAGACTATGAGGGCGTAGATACGACCATCATAGATACAGGCATAGAAGCCAAAGATCGCCACGTTATCGGGACGGGCACCGAAGCTGTGACCTTGCGTGAAGCACGCATAGACCGTGCGACTGCGATTGTTGCCGGGCGCACGAATGATCCGGATAACCTCTCTATTGTGATGACAGCAAAGAGTATGCATCCGTCGCTGTTTGTAGTGGGTAAACAGAACCGCAGCAGTAATCATCGTCTGTTTGACGTGGCTGGTTTTGATAGCGTCATGGAAGAGGCTGAATTAATCGTCAGTAAAAGTTTCCCCGAGGTAGCTCGCCCACTCATGAGCCGCTTTTTGGTTTTGCTGCGCCATCAGAATGAAAAGTGGGGCAAAGCCATGCTCGAAAGGATTGAGGCATTGGCTGGTAACCATGTTCCATACCAATATATTTTGCGCATTGATGAGCAGCGTGCTCCAGCAGTTGTTAAAGAGCTGGCAAATGGCCATTTATTGCGTATGCAGAGCTTGTGGATGCATCCACACCAGCCGGATACACAGCACGATGCGATTCCGCTGTTATTGCTGCGTAACAAACAAGAGATATTGTTACCAAAGCCTGCTACCGCACTGCAAAAAGATGATCGTGTTTTGATTATCTATAAAGAGCGGATAGTGGAGCAGCGGATTCATCGTGCAGCCATTGATGAGGGCGAGCTGTACTATGCGATGCACGGCAAAGAACATACGCGATCATTATTAATGAATTATATTTTCAATAAATTGGATTAAATATGCTTTATTATCATTGTGAAGGTAAAGGTTCGCCGTTATTATTGCTACACAGTGGTGGCATGGCCGGTGAAGAATGGCAGCCGCAGATTGATGCGCTTGCCAAGCGCCACCGCGTGATTGTCCCCGATTTACCGGGGCATGGTCGCTCACCGCTTGAAGGTGAAAGGCTTACTGTGGATGGTATGGGTGAGGCGGTGATTGCATTACTTGATGAACTTGGCGTTGAGCAGACGCATGTTTGCGGGTCTTCTATGGGAGGCGCAGTCGCTTTATGGTTAACATTAAATTATCCACAGCGTATTAAGCGCTTGGTTGTTTACCGCATCACATACCGTAAAAATACGGGAACCCATGAACAAACCCAAAGCATGGCTGACCCTGGATATTGGCAGCGCTTTGGATTGCACAAATGGTTGTCTAAGCTTCATGAGCCACAAGGTGGCGCTGAGGCATGGAAAAAAGTGATTGCCCGTGTTAGCCAAGCTCTTGATCCGCAGACTTCTGCACATAGTCACCAGCTTGAAGATTTACAGCGAATAAAAAATCCGACTTTGTTGATTGTCGGTGACCGTGATCCAGTCGCTCCGCTGGGTGATGTTTTGGATATGTATCGCACCATACCGTCAGCAGGCCTTTGGGTAATGCCATTTGCGAGCCATATTACAGCGACCAATACTTGGCGCAGTGATGCATTCAGCGAAGAAGTTTTGCGCTTTCTTGCAAAGCCAATAGATTGAATTGAAGATTAACTAAGGAGAGTTGAAAATGGAAAAAGTAATAACCGTGACTCCTAATCCGGCCATTGACCTGACTATGCACGTTTCAGACTGGGAGCGTGGGCGCGTTAACCGCGGGGAAGATATGTTCGTTACACCAGGTGGTAAAGGGCTGACCGTTGCGTTAAATCTCGCAGAGGCTGGAATTCATAGCCGTGTTACCGGGTGGATGGGGGCACACAATGATGCACCATTTACTCGTGCTTTTGAAGCGCATGACATCGTTGATGATTTCATTCGTTACCCGGGTGATACTCGCCGTAACATAAAAATCGTTGATAACAGCAATGGCGAAACAACCGACATCAATATGCCTGGTCAAAACGTCAGTACTGAATTGTTGCAGCAGCAGCTTGATTATCTTGATCGTGAAGTTGACGAGAATACGGTTCTTGTTTTTGGTGGATCGTTGCCACCGGGTATTGAAAAAGACTTTTATGCGCGTATGGCTGCGAAATATCGTGATAAGTGCCGTTATTTGGTGATAGATACCAGTGATCGTGCATTAAAAGCAATGATGAATGCTGATGTGTTGCCGCATGTCATCAAACCTAATATTCATGAGCTGGAAGGCTTGACTGGTCGCTCGATTGAGACCGCTGAAGATATCGTTGAACAGGCAAGAGAGTTTATCGCTCGTGGAGTTAAACTCGCAGTGGTATCGGCTGGAGAAAAAGGGGCATGGTTTGTAACCGAAGATACTGTTATTCATGCACAGCCGCCAAAAGTCAAAGTGGCTAGTACGGTTGGCGCTGGTGATGCCATGGTTGCCGGGACAGTTCGTGGCTTGCTGCTGAATCGTCCTTTGGAAGAAATTGCACGCACAGCGACTGCGTACAGCGTCGCCAATATTATGGCTGTAGGGATTTCTTTGCCGCCACAAGATGAAATTGAACGTATTCGTGAAAAAGTAACCATCACTAAAGAGTAACCCTTAATATTAGTGTGGCGTGTTTATTGCGCCAAAACTTCTAAAGCCCATTGAGTAGTTATGAAAATACTCAATGGGCTTTTTGTATCGAATGTATTTTGGGGTTGTTTGGGTATTATTCTGTGGCCAGATTTTGAGTAACCAATGCTCTATTCTGGCTAATGCAGTATGTGCCATTAAGGTGCTTTGCCATAAAAAAATGGCCTCGCATGGCGAGGCCATTTGATCCAATAACCTATTGGTTAATCTTCAATGAAGGGTAGTGAGTCGCCATTCCATCTGTGTTCGCTGTCGGGAAGGAAAGTGAGGCTTTCTCCCTCGGCTGAACTGATCAACCATCCGCCAGGAACGGGAGTACGAAAAAAAGGCTTCTTGGGACCACCTTTTGAAGTGATCAATTTCCACTCAAGACGGGGTTTTTTGCCAAATAGTTTCATGAAATTGATTCTCGTGTGTTGATATGGTGTTTTTTCAGGTAAATATGCAATAACGATAAAGCCGCAGGTGTGACCCCCGGAATACGAGCAGCCTGATCCATACTTATTGGCTGAATCCGCTGTAGCTTCTCTGCAACTTCGGAAGAAAGCCCGCGCACAGCCAAGTAGTCAAACGGTGTAGGAAGTGCTTGCTCGCGTTGACCACGCATTTTTGCGACGTCGTCTTGTTGTCTGGCAATGTATCCAGCATATTTTGCATGAATATCAATTTGCTCAATGACGGCTGGGTCGAGTTCAGGGGCGTCGAATTCAGGCAATGCGGCTAGCGTCGCATAATCAATTTCAGGTCGCTTGAGCAGTTCAATGGCATGAACAGGCTGCTTGAGTTCTGGTAGCTGTGTTGGGCGAACCAAAGTTTGTGCAAGGCGGCCTTGCTCACGCTCAATGGCCTCCATTTTCTCGCTGAATGCGCGGTAGTGCTCTTCTCCGACAACGCCAAGCTCATGACCAATTGCGGTTAGGCGTGCATCGGCATTGTCTTCGCGTAACAGCAGGCGATATTCGGCACGCGAGGTAAACATGCGGTAGGGCTCTGATGTTCCTTGAGTAACGAGGTCATCGACCAAGACGCCGATATAGGCTTGCTCACGTTGTGGATACCAAGGGTCTCGTTGCTGGACGCGCAGTGCGGCGTTGATACCAGCCAGAAGCCCTTGTGCCGCAGCTTCTTCATAGCCTGTGGTGCCATTGATCTGACCAGCAAAGAAGAGGTTGCGGATGGTCTTGGTTTCGAGGTGGTGATATAAGCCTTGTGGATTAAAGAAATCGTATTCGATTGCGTAACCAGGGCGAGTAATAAAGGCCTTTTCCAGCCCCTTCATCGCCTGAATGTATTCAATTTGTGCTGCGAAAGGCAAGCTGGTTGAAACGCCATTAGGGTAGAGCTCGTTCGTGGTTAGGCTTTCTGGCTCGATGAAGACCTGATGGCTGCTTTTATCGGTAAAGCGCATGACTTTGTCTTCAATCGAAGGGCAGTAGCGTGGCCCACTGGCATCAATAACACCAGTGTACATGGGCGATTGGTCGAGGTATTTACGGATGACGTCGTGCGCTTTTTCATTGGTGTGCGTGATATAGCACGATATTTGCCGTGGGTGCTGGCTGACGTTACCAAGGAATGAAAATACTGGCATCGGTTCATCGCCGGGCTGTTCGGCAAGCACACTATAGTCAACTGAGCGTGCATCAATACGAGGAGGCGTACCGGTTTTCAGGCGATTAACATCAAACGGTAAGTCACGCAGACGTGCAGACAGCTCATTTGATGGAGGATCACCAGCGCGACCACCTGCAAAATTGTTCAGGCCAACATGGATCTTGCCACCGAGAAAAGTACCGGCTGTGAGCACCACAGTATCAGCGTAAAAATCAATTTGATGCTGTGTTTTGACGCCGCAGACCTGCTCGCCATCAAGAATGACGTCTGTAACCGGCGACTGGAAAACATCGAGATTGGCTTGGTGTTCGACCATATTGCGGATAGCCGCTTTGTAAAGAATACGGTCAGCCTGAGCCCGAGTTGCACGTACAGCCGGACCTTTGCGGCTATTGAGAATGCGCCACTGAATGCCAGATAAATCAGCAGCTTTAGCCATCAGACCACCAAGAGCATCGACTTCTTTGACCAGATGTCCTTTACCTATACCGCCGATTGCTGGATTACAGCTCATTTGGCCAATTGTTTCAATATTGTGGGTCAGTAGTAGCGTGCGTGCACCCATGCGCGCAGCAGCGCAGGCTGCTTCGACACCTGCATGGCCGCCACCAACAACGATAACTTGATATTGCTGGGGGTATTTCATGGATGACCAACCAGTGCAGAGCCAATCAGAGAAAAAGTTAGCTTATACATCCCACTTTGCGCGAATTGGATCGCAAACAAGGCAATGATTGGTGAAAAGTCGAGCCCACCAAGTGATGGAATGATGCGACGAATTGGCGCAAGCAGCCAATCCGAGCAAGACAGCGCAACTTGCATGACTGGTTGACGCGGATCAGTTTGGAGCCATGAACCGATCACAACGATCAACATGGTATAGAAAATTACTTGTAGCCAAGTGGTGATGAAAAGTATGTTGATGCCAAACAGCAAAGCAATTGAAATATTTCGGAACAGCACAAATGCAGCCAGTACGGCGATAATCACTGCAGGGACCAAAGCTGCATAGTCGTAGCGCTTGCTGGGCATTAAGCGTTTAAAGGGGAGGACGACGGGATCGGTCAACTGGTTAAGCTTATCGACTACAGGATTGTAGCCAAGGCGGTAGGCATTGACGTGAAAGCGAACAATAAATACCGCAATCAGTAATTTAATAATAAATATAATCATGGATCACCAATCTTTGGTTAGCGATTGTCTGAGGTCGGTGGATTTGTTCACAACAGCATCCATTGCCTGAGTGACTACGCGATCTAGCTCAGCTTGCTCAAACACGGCGAGAGCTTGTGCGGTGGTACCCCCTTCAACTGCAACACTTCGGCATAGGTCTGCAAAATCAGGTTTTTCTGCATCATTTTCCAGTGCCAAAGTAGCAGCGCCCATCGCAGTCAAGGTCACTAAGTCGTACACTTCATCTCGCTCAAAGCCGTATTGCTCACCAGCTTTAGCCATTGCCTGCATAAAACGGAAGAAGTAGGCGATACCACTACCGGTAATCGCTGTTATGCCATCAATTTGTACTTCATCATCAAGCCAAGCGATTTCGCCCACAGTAGAGAAGATTGCTTCAATCAGGCCAGCATCTTCATCTGATAAATCCTGATCGGTGTATATACCGGTTAGTGAAGCATTTACTTCAGCACCAACATTGGGCATGGCACGGATCAATGGTAGATCATCACCGATGAACTTGCGGTAGGAGGTGGAATTGATTGCGGCTGCCAGTGTCACGATGATTTTTTCATTGAGATCATAGCTGGTTATTTCTTCCAATACTGTACGAATTTGCTGGGGCTTGACAGCGAGGATAATGATGTCAGCTTGCTGGATCAGCCATTGATTATCCGCCCTGCATTCTATGCCGCAGAGTTCGCTGGCACGATTAGCGCTGGCTTGGCTTTGGCAGGTAGCTAAGATATTAGTTGCAGGGAAGGTGTTGTTTTCATCTGCGAGCAGGCCAGAAATAATGGCTTGAGCCATGTGGCCACAGCCAATGAAACCTATTGTGGGTAAATTCATTTTAATAAGCCTCTACGGCAATTTATTGAGTCGCGAATTTTATCATGGAATGAAACTTTGGTCAGTCTGCTGATTTCAAGCTAAGATAGTCGTTTGTTACGGTTTGGTTCTATTTGAGAGGGACACAAAATGTCAAAGACAGCTTCATTGGATGATTTGCTGCACTTTACCCATAAACAAGGCGCATCAGATTTGCACTTAAGTGCTGGTATGCCACCTGTAGTACGGATCGATGGTGACGTCAGGCGGCTTAATGCTCCCCCGCTTGAAGCGCAAGAACTGCGGCAAATGATTTATGGCATTATGAATGATGCACAAGTTAAATCCTTTGAAGAACACTGGGAAGCGGACTTTTCGACCGAAATTAGGGGTATTGCCCGTTTCCGTGTCAATGTGTTTAATCAAAATCGTGGTATTTCGGTAGTCTTTCGTACGATTCCAAGCAAGGTTTTATCACTTGAGGAATTAAAAGCACCAGAGAAGTTTGTCGATATTATTGATGTACCACGGGGCTTGGTTTTAGTAACCGGGCCAACCGGTTCGGGGAAATCAACGACGCTGGCGGCAATGCTTAATCACATTAATGAGACCAAGCACGAGCATATTCTTACCATTGAAGACCCAATTGAATTTGTTCATGAAAGTAAAAAGTGCTTGATCAATCAGCGTGAAGTACATCGTGATACGCAGAGCTTCAGTAATGCATTACGTGCAGCTTTACGTGAAGATCCCGATATTATTCTTGTTGGCGAATTACGAGACCTCGAAACGATCCGGCTTGCGCTGACTGCTGCTGAAACTGGTCACTTGGTATTTGGTACGTTGCACACCAGCTCTGCTGCGAAGACTATTGACCGTATTATCGACGTATTCCCCGGAGAAGAAAAGCAGCTGGTGCGTTCAATGCTGTCCGAGTCCCTACGTGCCGTTGTAGCGCAGACGTTGCTTAAAAAGCGCGAAGGTGGACGAGTTGCTGTGCATGAGATTTTGGTTGGTACTTCAGCAGTCAAAAACTTGATTCGTGAGGATAAAGTGGCACAGATCTATTCAATGATTCAGACCGGTAAGCAATACGGTATGCAGACTCTGGATCAGGGATTGAAGGATGTTGTTGCACAAGGGTTAGTTGATATTGAGCTGGCACGTAGTAAAGCTCATGACAGAAATGCATTCTAAATAGGGGGATATATGGCTATTGATCAAGAAAAATTAACGCCTTTGTTTGAGCAAATTGTCAAGCTTGCCAAGCAACATAATGCATCGGATATTTTTATTAACTCTGATAATCATGCTGCGATAAAACGTGATGGTGAGCTACACTACCTAAAAAAAGTTTGGTTAGAAATAGATGACGTCTTTAATTTGTTGAAAGCAATTGTACGACCTGAAGCATATCAAGAGTTCATCGATACTCATGAAATGAACGCGATGATTGAAGTTTCAGATATGACGATTCTGCGTGTTAATGCTTATATGCAGCGTAATAAGCCGGGTATTGTTATGCGCTTGGTGCCTAGTGCCATTCCTTCACTTGAAAGCCTAAACTTGCCTGGTAGTGAACACCTTGAGAAGCTAGCGATGGTGCGTCGTGGTTTGGTCATTGTTGCGGGTGCAACTGGCAATGGTAAATCTACCACACTTGCAGCGATGATTGACTTGCGTAATCAAGAAGCTGCTGATCATATTATTACTGTTGAAGACCCGATTGAGTTTATGTACACCAGTAAGAAATCGGTGGTTATTCAGCGTGAGGTTGGGATTGATACTGCTTCCTATGGAGCAGCATTAAAAAACTCACTACGTCAGGCGCCTAATGTTGTCTTGATTGGTGAGATCCGTGATACGGAAACTATGGAGTATGCCTTGCATTTTGCTGAGACCGGGCATTTATGTCTCGCAACATTGCATGCGACCAATGCAGTACAGGCGATAGACCGAATCATAAACTTCTTTTCGCGAGATCAACGCATACAACTACAAAAAGAACTTGCGGGGCAGTTACGCTGTATTGTTGTTCAGCGGTTAATTCGAAAATCAGATGGTAGTGGGCGTATAGCAGCAATGGAAATGATGATGAATACGCCGTTTATCCAGCAGTTAATTCACGATGGAGAGTTGAGCAAAATTCCTGATGCGATGAAGCGCGCGAATCCTGATGATGGCGTTTTCACTTTTGATGAGTGTATTTTCAATCTCTACGAACAAGGATTGATTGATTTCGAAGAGGCAGAAGCAAATGTGAATTCAAGTAATGATTTCCGCGTGCGTCTGCGTAATCAATCTACACGCCAGTTGCCGCCCGAGTTGCAAGCGGCCGGTGAGTTTTTCAAAGTTCGCAGTGATGAAAGTGTGGAGCATGAAATGCTCAAAGCGCGCTTGGCGGAGCAGCGGAAAAAACGTTCGTGATGTTTTAATTCAGTTTTTTTCCATTTGGGTTTTGCTTTTTCTTAAGCTATAGTGCGCCCGCATTGTGGGATTTTGGCTTGCTTAAATAAGCAACTCAGATCTATTACGTAAGGAATATGAGGTTGTTACACGCACAATGACCAAACAATATCAGGCAGCCGATATCGAGCTACTTAAAGGACTGGATCCGGTTAAGCGGCGTCCCGGTATGTACACCGATACCACGCGGCCAAACCATCTAGCGCTGGAAGTGATTGATAACAGTGTCGATGAAGCGCTGGCAGGACATGCAAAGAATATCAATGTGACGCTGTATAAAGATGGTTCGGTTAAAGTTCAGGATGATGGGCGTGGTATGCCGGTCGATATTCACCCGGAAGAGAACGTCAGTGGTGTTGAATTGATCCTCACCCGCTTGCATGCTGGCGGCAAGTTCTCCGGCAAGAACTACCAATTCAGTGGCGGCTTGCATGGTGTCGGTGTATCTGTGGTGAATGCGCTTTCCAAGCGTTTGGAAGTCGAAATTGAGCGTAGTGGCGGCTTGTATCGTCTGGTTTGCGAAAATGGCGATGTGACTGAGCCATTGCAGCAGATTGAATCCATCGGTAAACGCCGGCATGGTACCAGTATTCATTTTTGGCCGGATGCGCAGTATTTTGACAGCGCCAACTTTTCTGTCCCCCGCTTGATCCATGCGCTCAAAGCCAAAGCTGTACTGTGCTCAGGCTTGCATATCAGTTTTTACGATGAGCAAAGCGATGAAACCACACAGTGGTGCTACGAAGATGGATTGTATGATTACCTGACAACCCAGCTTGATGGGCTTGAGACACTACCGGAAGAACCATTTACCCTCAGTCATGTTGACGACGATGGGACTATTGACGTTGCCTTGACTTGGCTTGCTGAATCATCCGGCGTCAATGGCATTGAAGAGAGCTATGCGAACCTGATTCCGACCAGTCTGGGTGGTACGCACGTCAATGGTTTGCGTGCCGGGTTGGTTGAAGCCATTCGTGAATTTTGTGAATTCCGCCAATTATTACCACGTGGTGTCAAACTCACGCCGGAAGATGTTTGGCAAGGCTGTCAGTACGTCTTATCGGTCAAAATACCCGAACCACAATTTGCCAGCCAAACCAAAGAACGCCTGACTTCGCGCCATTGTGCAGGCTGGATCAGCAGTGTGGTTAAAGATAAATTTGGTCTTTATTTAAACCAGCAAAGTGAGATAGGGGAAGCGATTGCTACGCTGGCGATCAATAATGCGCAAAAGCGCCAGCGTGCAGGTAAAAATATCGCCCGTAAGCGCATTACTGGTGGTCCGGCATTGCCGGGTAAGCTTGCCGATTGCGTCAATCAAGACCCTCGCAGTGGTGAGCTTTTCCTCGTTGAAGGGGACTCGGCTGGTGGTTCGGCGAAGCAGGCACGTGATCGTAATTTTCAGGCGATCATGCCGTTACGCGGTAAGATCCTCAATACTTGGGAAGTTGATCCCGACCAGCTGATGGCTTCGCAAGAAGTTCACGACATTGCTGTCGCTATTGGTATTGACCCCGGCAATGAAGATTTGAGCGGCTTGCGCTACGGAAAGATTTGTATACTGGCTGATGCTGACTCGGATGGATTGCACATAGCGACGCTGATTTGCGCATTGATGGTGCGTCATTTCCCGGCATTGGTGCGTGCTGGCCATTTGTACGTTGCCATGCCGCCGCTTTATCGCCTCGATGCCGGCAAACGTATTGAATACGCTCTTGATGCGAGTGAGCGGGATGCGCTGATTAAGCAGATTCGTCGTGATGGTTATAAAGGCAATATCGAAGTGACGCGCTTTAAGGGGCTGGGTGAAATGAACCCGCCACAACTGCGTGAAACGACCATGAACCCAGATACTCGCCGTCTTGTACAGCTCACTGAAGATGCTGGGTTACATGAGATCATGGATATGTTGCTGGCGAAAAAACGCAGTGGCGATCGCCGTCACTGGTTGGAACTGAAGGGCGATATTGCCGATGATATGACGCTTGCCGCCGAAGAAGCGGAGGTCAGTGAATGAAGACGATGGAAGAACAGCAAACGCTTGCCGCCTTTACCGAAAAGGCATATCTCGACTACGCAATGTACGTTATTTTGGATCGTGCATTGCCGCATATTGCTGATGGGCTTAAGCCAGTTCAGCGGCGCATCGTTTATGCGATGTCCGAATTGGGTTTGTCAGCTCAATCCAAACACAAAAAGTCGTCTCGTACGGTGGGTGACGTTCTCGGTAAATACCATCCACATGGTGATAGCGCGTGCTATGAAGCCATGGTACTCATGGCACAATCATTCAGTTACCGTTATCCGTTGATCGACGGGCAGGGCAACTGGGGTAGCATGGATGACCCGAAATCATTTGCTGCGATGCGATACACCGAATCACGACTGACGCCTTATGCAAAGAGCTTGCTCAGTGAAGTCAGCCAAGGCACGGTTGAATGGGTTGCAAACTTTGACGGTACGATGCGCGAACCAGCGCATTTACCAGCACGATTGCCTAATATTTTACTCAATGGTGCGAGTGGTATTGCAGTGGGAATGTCGACAGATATTCCGCCGCATAACTTGCGTGAAGTCGTTGCAGCGTGTTTGGCTTTACTTGAAAACCCTGAAATAGACGAAGAAAGCTTGCTCAGGCATATACCGGCGCCGGATTTCCCTACCGGTGGTGAGCTGATTACGCCGCGCAGCGAAATTGCAGATATGTATCGCAGTGGCAATGGCTCACTCAAGCTGCGCGCTAAGTACCACCATGAAGACGGCAATATCGTCATTGATCAGCTGCCGTATCAAGTATCAGGTAGTAAAGTGCAAGAGCAGATTGCCAAGCAAATGCAGGCGAAGAAGCTGGCATGGCTGGAAGATTTGCGTGATGAATCTGATTATGAGAACCCGATTCGCTTGGTTTTGATTCCACGTTCGAATCGCGTTGATGCGGATCGCTTGATGCAGCATTTATTCGCAACCACAGATTTGGAAAAGAATTATCGCGTGCAGTTCAACATGATTGGGCTAGATGGCAAACCACAAGTGAAGCCGCTGCGCCACATTCTCGACGAATGGTTGCATTACCGTGAAGCGACTTTGCGCAGTCGCTTGGAATTCCGCCTTGGTCAAGTCAATGATCGCCTGCATATTCTTGATGCTTTACTGTTGGCTTATCTCAATATCGATGAAGTCATCCGCATTATTCGTGAAGAAGACGAGCCAAAAGCAGTCCTGATCAGCACCTTCGGGCTCAGCGAAATTCAGGCCGAAGCGATCCTTAACACACGCTTGCGCCATTTGGCTCGCCTTGAGGAAATGAAAATTCGCGATGAGCAGCATGCTCTTGCTACAGAACGCGATCAGCTCAACGCCTTGCTCGGTAGCCGAAAAAAATTACATCAATTGCTTGGCAAAGAACTCAAAGAAGATAGCGAATCTTATGGGGATGCACGTCGTACCATGCTCGTTGAGCGTGAAGCATCCGCGGCGCTTGATGAAAGTGAGCTGATGCCGAGTGAAGCTGTGACGCTGGTTCTCTCTGAAATGGGCTGGGTTCGTGCTGCTAAAGGGCACAATATCGACGGCGCAGCTTTGAATTACAAAACAGGTGACGCATTTTTGACCCAAGCAGCGGGGCGCTCAAATCAATCAGCATGTCTTTTGGCTGATGATGGGCGCTGCTATACCTTGGCAATGCATGGCTTACCTTCGGCGCGCAGCTATGGTGAGCCACTGTCGGGTAGCTTAAGCCTCAACGCAAACCAAAAAATCATTGATGCAATTGCCGTTGAGCCTGAAGCGATGTATCTCGTCGCTGCGGACAATGGCTATGGCTTCAGGATCAAAGGGGAAGATTTGCTGTCTAAAACCAAGACTGGCAAAGCTATCCTTAATACCGGCAAAGAAGCAAAAGCTCTGGGTATTTATGGTCCGATTGAGGAAGACGGGCATATTTTGCTGACCAGTAACGAAGGCCGGGCTTTGATCATTGTTGCCGGTGAATTGCCAGCCCTGAGCAAAGGCAAAGGAAACCAGCTAATTGGCATCAGTTCGAAAGCATTTAAAGATGGTGTGCGCTTGCATTCACTGACCTACCTTGGCTGTGATGGTGAAGTAGCACTGCACAGTGGCCGCCAAAAAATGTACATCAAGCGTAAAGACTATACGCAATATCTCGCAGCTCGTGGCCATAAAGGGCATTTTTTGCCTAAGGGCTACCGCAACATCGAGAGCATAAGTGATTTGAAAGAGGATAATCTATAATGTCACAATTACCCGTACCACCGCTGGAAAGTACGCTAAAGCGTTTTGTTGATTGGCTCAGCCCAATCGTCGATGATAAAACCCTGCAAAACAGCCAGAAAGCTGCGGAAGCTTTTCACGCAGGTGAAGGCCAAGATTTGCAAGCGCGGTTAGAGCGTTTTGCTGCAGACAAAGCCCCTGATTCATGGTTAATCGAGACATGGCGTGAAGCAAATCTTGCCAATCGTGACAGCTTGCCGCTTTCAACCAATGTTGCAATGCGCATTGAATGGTCTGCGACCCAGACCGGCCTTAAGCGTGTTGCACATTTTGTCAATGCATTGGTCCAAGTACACGCTGACTACCGTAACGGCAAACCCATTGATACACATGAACAGCGCGGTCAGGCGCTGTGCCGTGAGCAGCAAAAGATTCTTTTAGGTGCTTCTCGTCGCCCAAATCAGGGCATAGACAAATTCGTCTTTAATGAAGATACAACCGGGATAGGGTATATCGTTGTTCTGTGCAAGGGTTATGCTTGGCGAGTCAACGTTCTTGATGAAAAAGGTGGTATTGCCAGCCCGGCTCAGCTTGATCACGTGATTCATATTATTCTGAATGCCCATGAGCAGGAAGCCGAGATTGCCTTTACAGCACCGTCAATTTTGCCAGCGGAGCACGCTTGCGAAATCCGTGCACAGTTGATTTGCAGAGGTGACAATAGCAATGCCTGGCAGTGTATTGAAGGGGCGTTATTCGTCCTCAGCCTTGATGAAACCCATCATCAGGATGGGGACGCGGCATTAACTGAGACGCTGTTCAACGATGGTAGCGACATTTGGGCTTATAAGCCTTTAAATTACGTATGTTATTTGAATGATGACCGCTATTACGTACATTTTGAACATACATGGACAGATGCTGGCACCATTGCTGATATTATTGCTTGTGCTCAGGCGCACTATGATGAGCAAGATTGCTCACGCAAGAACCAATTACCAGCTGATCTAGGCATGACGGCGCTGGAGTGGCGTATCGGTGAACAAACCCGTTTGCTGCTTAAAGAGCATCTTGCCGAATATGTTCGTCGTGCTGAAACGCTGCGTATTCGTCACAGTGAAATCATTATCAGTGAAGCGGATCAGCAGCTACTTGCGGGTTACAGCAAAGATGCTCTTTGCCAGATTTTACTGCAATACGCGCAGTACGCGACATTTGGCAAAATACACAACACCTATGAAGCAGTGGATATGCGCCACTTTGCCAATGGGCGTACGGAGTGTTTGCGCCCGGTATCACGCGAATCTGTTGCCTTGATTAAAGCGCTATATGATGGCGTCGCAACAAAGCGGCAATTTGATGACTTTGTGGCTGAGCATAAAAACCGGATTAAGGCTTGCAAGCGTGGTGAAGGCGTCCATCGCCATTTGCTCGGCTTGGCGACTCAGGCCAAAGAAGCAGAAGTTGATGCGGCCATATTCAAAGATGCCGGCTATCGCCAGCTTGGCGAGGATGTTTTTTCCACAACCTCTCTCGGCACGCATGACCATATTGGCCACATCGCCTTTGCCCCGACATGCAAAGATGGATACGGCATCAACTACACAGCGCTGCGCAATCACTACAGCTTTGTGGTGATTTATCGCCGTTCAAAAGGTGAGCAGGTTGAGAGCTTGATTGAAGAACTTGAGTCCGGTATTCGGCGGATTTTGATGTTGCTGCGCCAGAGCTAAAGCGTGCTCTTTATCCAGTTGCAAATAACAAAAAAGGCGAGACATTTCTCGCCTTTTTTGTTGGTGAAAATTTACTACTGGATATTTTTTGCTTTTTGGGTAGAAATCTTTGCTATTTGAACATCGCTTGCTTCTATGACGCTGCGCGCGCCCATATAGCGCTTGCCCCAATAACCACTGGTAAAAGAATCGATGGCGACTGTTTTGCCCGTGGAGGGTGCGTGTAGCATTTTATCCTCACCGACATAAATGCCAACGTGGGTGACGCGGCCACCACGGCCAAAAAAGACCAAATCACCAATTTCAGGGTTCTCAATCGGCGTTAGTGCTTGGTACTGATCGCGGCTAATGCGTGGCAATTGATGACCAAGTTTGGCAAAGACAAAGCGAACCAATCCAGAGCAATCAAATCCGTTGCGGTTTGTGCCGCCATATTTATATGGTGTGCCGATTAGCGTCTTGGCAAATTCGACCAGATCATTGCGTTGAGAGTCTTGCGTCAAAGAGATGCGCTCCGGGCTGACTGTGGCATCTATTTTGTGAAATAAGGGGGCAGTCGTCATTCGGGTATAGTAAGCCCGTTGGGTGTCGGCGGCTGCAAAGTTGCTTAGTAACGCTGCAGCGCAGATCAAACTCAAATTGATAAAGCGCATATACTGAATTTGGGGAAAAATGGGATTTTAACGCAAAGGTTAGAAAATGTCTTGCGCAAATTGTGCCGGATGTTGCCACGGCTAATGCTTGTGGCGATCCGGCACTTATGAAGGATCAGTAGTTCAATAGTTTGCTGACTTCATCTGGTGTTTTGTGGCGAATATCATGGCCTTTATCATAAAAAATAATGGCTTCTGCGATATTCATGCTGTGATCACCGACGCGCTCTAGCGCTTTAGCCGCAAACAATACGTTCACTGCCTGGCTGATATAGCGTGGATCTTCCATCATATAGGTGATGAGCTGGCGCGTCACGCTGGCATAGTTGGCGTCAAGTTCGCGGTCATCGTGCAGAAGCTTGATCGCTTCATCAATATCAATACGCGCAATAACGTTGATGATGCGGCTGAGCATACTGTGTGCAAGGCGGGCTGTTGGGCGCAATTCTTGCCAGAGTTTACTGTCGGTATCGACGTCCTCGCTGAGTAAAAAGCGGGCAATTTTGGTCAGTTCATCACCGATGCGCTCAAAGTCGGTTGCGATGCGGTCAGTGGCGCTGAGATAGCGCAAATCAACGGCAACCGGAGCGCGTGTCGCGGTTAGGCGTACGCACTCTTGGTTGATATTGAGGTGGTACTGGTTGACCTTTTCATCCAATGCTTCAATTTTTTCAAGTTCGCTGCGCTGTGCATTGTTGCGCAGAAAATCATGCATGATGGTGAATTGTTGCTCAGTGAGCTTGCCCATTTCTGCGGTCATATTTTGCAGATTGAGTAGGGCTTCGTCGAAGCGTTTGCTGAGGTGCTTATTCATGGGTATGTCCTTTTTAGCCAAAGCGTCCAGTGATGTAGTCTTCGGTCAGTTTGTGTGCCGGGTTGGTGAAGATCTGATCAGTCTCACCGATTTCAACCAATTTGCCAAGGTGGAAGTAGGCAGTGCGCTGTGATACACGAGCCGCCTGCTGCATAGAGTGGGTCACGATGGCAATGCTGTAGTTAGCGCGCAGTTCGTCAATCAGTTCTTCAATTTTACCGGTCGCAATCGGATCAAGTGCTGAGCAAGGTTCGTCCATCAGAATCACTGAAGGCTTGACTGCGATCGCACGGGCAATACACAAGCGCTGCTGCTGACCGCCGGAAAGCCCGGTACCTGGTTTATCGAGGCGGTCTTTGACTTCGTCCCAGATGCCAGCTTTACGCAGTGAGGTTTCGACGATTTCGTCCATATCGGCTTTAGAGCGCGACATGCCGTGAATACGCGGTCCGTAGGCAATGTTTTCGTAGATAGTTTTCGGGAACGGGTTTGGCTTTTGGAAAACCATACCCACGTTACGGCGCAGGTTAACGACGTCGAGGCGACGGTCGTAAATATCTTCGTTGTCGATTTTGATTTCACCGGTCACGCGACAAATATCAATGGTGTCATTCATGCGGTTTAAGCAGCGTAAAAAGGTCGATTTACCACAACCTGACGGACCGATCATCGCCAGTACTTCGTTATTTGCGACATCGAGGCTGACGTCGAAAATGGCTTGCTTATCGCCGTAATGCACGTCGACATTGCGGGCGGTAATCTTGGGGTTATCGACAAACGGCGTGCCGATGGTTTCGATGCTGTTAAAGTCAAAATTCTGTGGTGCGTTTTTTTCTACGGCATTCATGATGGCGTTTTCCTGTGTAGTCTGTGATGCGTTATCAAGGAGCATATTATTTACCACTTGCGTTCAAATTTCTTGCGCAGAAGCACGGCGAGGGCATTCATGACCATCAGGAACCCGAGCAGGATGATGATCGCAAATGAGGTGCGTGCAACGAATGCACGATCCGGCAGGTCAGACCAAATGAAGATCTGTACGGGCATAACCGTTGCAGGATCAAGGATGCCATTGGCGGGGTCGGCAATAAAGGCGACCATACCAATCATCAATAGTGGTGCGGTTTCACCCAGTGCTTGCGCCATGCCGATAATGGTACCGGTCAGCATGCCGGGAAGGGCAAGTGGCAGCACGTGATGGAAAATAACCTGCATTTTCGAAGCGCCTAATCCCAGCGCTGCACTGCGGATCGATGGGGGAACAGATTTCAGCGCCGCACGTGATGAGATGATGATCGTTGGCAGCGTCATCAGTGCGAGCACGATACCACCGACCAGTGGCGTTGAGCGTGGCATGCCGAAAAACCCAATGAATACGGCAAGACCAAGCAAACCAAATACGATCGAAGGTACTGCGGCAAGGTTGTTAATGTTGGCCTCAAGGAAGTCGGTGAAGTGGTTTTTCGGCGCAAATTCTTCAAGATAGACCGCTGCAAGTACCGCGATTGGGAAGGAGAGTACCAGTGTTACCAGCAGAGTATAGAAAGAGCCGATGATTGCGCCTTTGATACCGGCATCTTGTGGGCTGCGTGAGTCACCGTTGGTAAACATGGTCTTGTTAAAGCCAGTGCGCAAGCGGTCTTCTCCGCGTAGCGTGACCATCATTTGCAAGACGTTATTTTTTACCGAGCGGTTGGATTCGTCTAGCTCTTCGTTGACGTAGCCCTGAAATGCGGTATCGAGATCACCACTGGCTGGCAACCAAACTTCTTGGGTGGTGCCAATCAATTCCGGATCGCTGAGCAGCATATTCATCAAGCGGTACTGTGCAGAGCTACTGACCAGATCATTGGTCAGGCTATATGCATCCTGTTCGCTGACCGGAAAAATTTTCTCCAAAGCATTACCGATTAAAGCGTTGTAGTTCATCATGCGCAATTGTGCAGCACGCTGCTCTTCGTCGGCTTCCGGATCCATGGTGATCAGCTCGGGATCAAAATCAATGTCGAGCTTGATCTCCGTTTGGGTAAATGCCGGAACGGCATCCGAGACAATCGAATACACAAAGCCGACAAGGAAACACAGCGCAAGTAGCAGAGAGATGATGCCGTAAGCACGGAAGCGCTTTTCGGCAACGTGGCGTTTTTTGAGTCGTTTGGCGTCAGACATGATGCACCTTTATTCGTATTGTTCGCGGTATTTCTTCACGATATGCAGCGCGAAGACGTTGAGCAGGAAAGTAATGACAAACAGCGTTAAACCAAGCGCAAAGGCTGAAAGCGTTTTCGCTGAGTCAAACTCCTGATCGCCGGTGAGCAGGGTCACGATCTGTACGGTAACTGTGGTGACCGCTTCGAACGGGTTGAAGGTGAGGTTGGCTGAGAGTCCCGCAGCCATGACCACGATCATGGTTTCACCAATCGCGCGAGAGGCCGCAAGAATCACCGCACTGACGATGCCGGGCAATGCAGCAGGCAGCAGCACGCGCTTAATGGTTTCGGATTTGGTTGCACCCAAGCCATAAGAGCCTTCACGCAGGCTTTGCGGTACGGCGTTGATAACGTCGTCAGAAAGCGAAGAAATAAATGGAATAATCATGATCCCCATGACGAGCCCCGCTGCAAGCGCACTTTCAGAAGCAACATCAAGCCCGACTGATTGCCCTAGTGAACGAACCAGCGGTGCGACAGTCAAAGCGGCAAAGAAGCCGTAAACAACCGTTGGGATACCGGCGAGAATTTCCAGCATGGGTTTTGCCCAGCCACGGATCTTGCTGGATGCGTATTCAGAGAGATAAATGGCTGAAAATAGCCCAATAGGCACGGCGACCAGCAGTGCAATCAGTGAGATAAGCAGGGTGCCGGTGAGCAGCGGGATCACGCCGAACGAACCAGAACCGCCGACTTGACCTTCGCGCAGTGCGGTTTGCGGGTTCCAATGGGTGTTGAAAAAGAAGTCCATTGGTGAGACTTTGCCGAAAAAGCGGATAGACTCGAACAAAACCGAAAGGATGATGCCGAAAGTAGTCAGTACAGCAATACCTGCGCAAGCAATCATCAGCCAACGTACAAATTTCTCAACTTGGTTACGTGCACGAAAATCAGCTGTGCTGCGTTTAAGTGCATAAAACGCACCGCCAGCCATCAAGATAATCGCGATGATCGTGCGGTAAAGGCCCAGCTCGGCCTCAATACTTTGATAGCCTTCTGCTATGGGCATGAATTTGTTGCTGATGCTCGAAGTGGCACCAGAAAGGTAGTTACCGACGGCATTGGCAGCGAGTGCCTGCATACCTGCATTTTCAATGCCCGCATTGAGCATGAGCGCATTTAACTTATTGCTGAGCATGACGTTGCTGACTGGTAGATAAACCAGCAAGAACAATGCGACAGGTGCAAATACCCAAAGAAAAGCGTAACTGCCGTGATATTGCGGCATTGAATGAATGTTGTGATCGCGGCGATAGCCCACTGCGCGACTGCGTGCGACCCAGTAACTGATCGCACCGATCAGTGCAGCGATGCCTAGCAGCTGAAGATTGGATAGATTCATGATGACTTCCAAATCAAAGTGGAGGATAGGGCGCTATTTAGCGGTTGCTTTAAGTATAAATAGCCACCCATATTTATGACAAAAGCGCCATCGAAACGGCGCTTTTGTTCAGCAAAGGCAGGGAAATTAAAGTGCTTCAACTTCGCTGCGAACTGCTTCGAGCTCATCCCCACTCAAAGGAACAAGGCCGTTTTGCTTGAGGTAGCCATTCGCGCCACTCGCATCTTCTGATACGAATGCACTGACGTATTCTTTCAAGCCAGGAATAACGCCGATGTGGTCATTCTTGACGTAGAAGAACAGCGGACGTGACAATGGATATTCACCATCAGCAATTGCTTCAAAAGTTGGGGCAACACCATCGATTTTGCTGCCTTGTACCTTATCGGTATTCTCTTCAAGGAAGCTGTAACCGAAGATGCCAAGGGCAGCAGGGTTAGCGACCAGCTTGTTAACAATCAGGTTGTCGTTCTCGCCAGCTTCGATGTAAGCGCCATCTTCACGCAGACCGTGGCAAACTGCTTTGTGCTGCTCTTTATCCATCGCTTTGATGAATTCGAAGGTATTACAACCACCTTCCATCGCCAGCTCAGCGAAAGCATCACGCGTACCTGAAGTTGGAGGAGGGCCAAGCACTTCGATGTTCTGGTTAGGCAGGTCGCTATTCACATCAGCCCAAGTCTTGTATGGATTGTCTACCAGCGTTTCGCTGCCATCAGGATTTGGTACTTTTTTGGCGAGCGCGAGGAAAATTTCTTGCTCACTAAGATCAAATTGATCAGCTTGCTTGCTGTTGGCGATAACGATGCCGTCATAACCGATTTTGACTTCGGTAATGCCTTCAATGCCATTAGCCTTACAAGTTTCAACTTCACTATCTTTAATTGCACGAGAAGCGTTGGTGATGTCTGGATTGCTTGGGCCAAGGCCAGCACAGAACAGCTTCAAGCCACCGCCTGAACCAGTTGATTCGATTTTAGGGGTCTTAAAGCCGCTGGTTCTGCCGAAGCGTTCTGCGACCAAAGTCGCAAAAGGATAAACAGTTGATGAACCAACGATGCTGATGTAGTCACGGCTGGCTTGTGCATAAGCACCTGTAGAAACAGTCATGGCTGCAACAGCAGCGCTCAGGATGATTTTCTTCATGGATTTACTCCGTGTATGTAAGCGTTCACGGAGCAGTCTAGGTGTGAAATGTTTCTGTTTTGTTTCACATCTTATTTTTTGTTGGGCACGAACCCAGACTGTTTGTAACCCATGATGAATGTTAGATATTTTCTTTAAAATTGGCTGCGGAACAAGGATAAATATTGAGCTTTACCCAGCGTCTTTCGTTGGCGGCGGGGTCAATCTCGGTAATTTTGGCACAAATGCATTTGTGTCTTTTAAGCAGCTTGCGCACATTTTTAGCCTCTTCACTCGGGATGTAGCCAATTTTATTGTGCCGCCACTCAACCATGATCGCATTAGGATCATGTGGATTACCGGGTTCTTGTACCAAATCCAAAGTATCACCACGATCCATAAACTGGACGAGATCATTTGCTCGATAGTATTGCAAGCCAGCGATCGGCACGCGCTCAACGATAGGTTGTGGTGCAGGGCGGAAAAACTTGCGTAAAAAAGACAGCATGGCCACTCCTCTTAAATTAAATACCGTGGTTTGAATATCACTTCTAAGGATAAAGACCTCGAGCGAACCAGATGACGCATCAATTAATGTGTGTCCATCAAGTAGTGGAAAAGTATCATAACAAATTGTTTATTATTAAGCATAAAATCTATTTTTTTGATATATGTTTAAAAGTCAGTTGTATATGATGTCACACGCTGTGAGTATAGCTTGTATTTCTTCGTAGAATATATATTATGTTAAATTTATGCTGGATTAGGCTTCAGTTCAGATAGTTTTTCTCCTCTATAAATTTACAAGAATACAAAAAGAGCTGCATGTGCAGCTCTTTTGATGCGATATACGGGCTAATTTTAATAAACTGGCGTATATGCAGCTTGAGGGTTGCGCTCATCTACCGCACGGATAAAGATTTCTACACGGCGATCACTTGGGTTGTTTTGGCTGGTAGCAAAGCGTTCGCCATAGCCCTGAACGACCAAACGCTGTGGATTAACACCACGCTGTATTAAATACTGTGCTGCATTTTGTGCACGTTGTTGTGACAACTGCAGGTTGTATTGATCAGTACCACTACCATCTGTGAAGCCATACACATGCACAATGGTGTTTGGATATTGCTGGAGTGTTTGTGCAATTTGGCTAAGCGTATTGTACGCCTGCTGGTTTAGCTGGCTTTGGTTGGTAGCAAACAGTACGGAATCAGGTATATTGAGCTGCAAAGTGCCTTGGTCAACACGGTTGACATCAACGCCAGTGCCTTGCATTTGTTGCTGTAACTGGTTTTGCTGCTGATCCATGTAATTACCAACCAAGCCACCAGCCAAAGCACCTACTGCGGCACCAACATAGCGGCCATTGTCGTCATTAACCTGATGCCCTAATACGCCACCAGCCACTGCGCCAAGTGCTGTACCAATTGCGGCATTTTGGTTTTGTGAACCAACGCAGCCAGTCAGACCAAATGCAATTGCGCTTGCCAATAAAACAGATTTTTTCACTTCTATAATCCTCTATTAGTTAAATAATTCGATTTAGGTTAACACAGCAAGTGTATGTGGATGTTAACTAATTGCAATAATTAATGTGGTGCGATGCGATCAATAAACATTGCATCGCCATAGCTGTAAAAGCGGTATTTTTGCTTGATTGCATACAGGTATGTATCGCGAATATTATCAACTCCAGCAAAAGCGCTTACTAGCATCAATAAGGTGGATTCAGGCAAATGAAAATTGGTGAATAATGCATCGACGCAGTAAAATTGATCGCCTGGCGTAATAAACAAGTTTGTATCACCGACGAATGGTTGTAATAAACCACTTTGGGCTGCGCTTTCTAAAGCACGTAAGCTGGTTGTGCCAATGGCAATGACTCGCCCCCCTTTTTTCTTGCAGTCGTTTACAGCTTTAACTGTCTCTTCACTGACTTGTAACCACTCCTCGTGCATGATGTGTTCGTCCAAATTTTCATGGCGAACTGGCTGGAATGTTCCTGCTCCAACGTGCAAAGTGACTTGAGTCGTTGCAATACCTCGCGCATCAATGGCATCGAGCATTGCCTGATCAAAGTGTAGGCCTGCTGTCGGTGCAGCAACAGCTCCGGGAACAGCGTTATAGACCGTTTGGTAGCGCTCATCATCAAGTTTTTCAGCATCACGATCAAGGTAAGGTGGGATTGGCATTTCGCCAGTTTTACTAAGTAAGTCGTGCCACGGCGTCGTGCTATATAAAGTAAATAATGCATCATCTCGCCCTGTTACCGTCACTTGGTAGCCATCGATATTGAGTTGGCTATCAGATTTCGGTGATTTCGAGGCACGAATATAGGCGCGCACTTCATGAGCTGATTTGACCCGCTCAATGAGGATCTCGACTTTGCCGCCACTTGCTTTGCAGCCGTGAAGGCGAGCAGGCAAAACTCGGGTATTATTGAATACCAACAAGTCGTTGTCGTTGAGTAAAGAAATAAAATCAGTTACTTGGTGGTCATGTAGGTCTGCACTGTGCGCTGAGATTGGATGGACATGCAATAAACGACTGGCGCTACGCTGCGCTAATGGATAACGGGCGATCAGTTCGTCAGGCAAGTCGTAAGTAAAGTCTGATTTTTTATATTTTTGTTTGCTCATTTAGCATTGTTCCGTTAAAGCACATAAGCGTTCGGGGTATGCACGCCCTGCAACAATTTTGCCGACACCAAGCAAGTTATTCTGATGGTAAAAGGCATATTCATCGTCTGGATAACTGCTTGATATTTCAACGTCATTACCATGGCGGAAAAAGCGCAATTTTTCATCTGGAATATTGGCTTTAGGTAACGTACGTACGCAGTCATCAAGTGGCAATAGCAGCTGATCCAGTGCGGCGTAATCTTCCTGTTCTCGTAATGAAGATAACTCACGTATATCGTGAAAATTTCCGATCAGTGATCCAACACCGCAGCGACGTAATTTAACTGCATGCGCAGCACTATTAAGCTCACGGCCGATGTCGCGTACCAATGCACGAATATATGTTCCCTTACTGCAAGAAACGCGTAAAGTCGCCATATTTTGATTATGCTCAAGCAAATCAATGCTATTGACGGTGATTTCTCTTGGCGTCATTTCTGGCAACTCACCCTTGCGCGCTAAATCGTAGGCTCTTTGCCCTGCAATTTTCAATGCAGAATAAATGGGAGGCGTTTGTAATTGTTTGCCGTGAAAACGCTGCAGTATATTTGGCCAGTCTATTTCGTTTTGCTGTGGGATATAAGCTTCGCGGATAACTTCACCAGTGAGATCATCCGTATCAGTTTCACTACCAAAAGCCAGTGTTACTTCATAGCTTTTATCTGCATCAAGCAGAAAGCGACCAAATTTGGTCGCTTCGCCCAGTAGTATCGGCAGTAATCCTTCAGCAAATGGGTCAAGCGTACCGCCGTGCCCCGCTTTCTGTGCGCGATAAATACTGCGTACACGTTGCATTGCCTGATTACTTGACACCCCTACTGCTTTGTCAAGCAGCAAGATACCGTTAACCGCCCTACCTTTGCGCCTGCGCGCCATGGTCAGTGACTACCTGATTCCTGTGAATCACTTTCAGATTGCTTGTCATCGTCAATATCTTTGACTAAGTCTTCAAGCAATCCTTCCATTTTCGCACCATACTCAACTGATTCATCGTAATAAAACTTCAGTTCTGGCATTTTACGAATACTTAAACGCTTGGCGAGATAGTGTCGGAACTGCCCTGCTTTATCGTTGAGTGCTTGCACCAATTCTGCGCGTTCGTGCTCATTATCAAGCACGTGCGTGACATAGACCTTGGCGTAAGCCAGATCACGAGTGACACGCACATCAGTGAATGACAGCATGGTAGCGTGTGGGTGATCGAGTACGTCACCCACAGCTGAGGCCAGATCACGGCGCATTTGTTCGCCAATGCGTTTGGTTCTGTCTACACCTTTAGGCATTACAGACTCCGCTCAACGCTGACGCGCTCGTAACACTCAATTTGGTCGCCCACTTTGACGTCGTTGTAGTTCTTAACGCCGAGGCCACATTCTGTACCGGCACGCACTTCTGCAACGTCATCTTTAAAGCGGCGCAATGATTCAAGCTCACCTTCGTAGATAACCACGTTATCGCGCAGCACGCGAATCGGGTTAGAACGCTTCAGTACACCATCTTCAACGATACAACCGGCAATCGCACCAAGCTTTGACGAACGGAATACATCGCGAACTTCTGCAACACCAATGATGTTCTCCTGAATTTCAGGTGACAACATACCTTGCATCGCATCACGAACCTGATCAATCGCTTCGTAGATGATGCTGTAGTAACGCAGGTCAACACCCTCTTCTTCGATCAGCTTCTTCGCATTGGATTCAGCACGAACGTTAAAGGCAATGATGATCGCTTCAGACGCTATTGCGAGCTGAGCATCAGATTCTGAAATACCACCAATACCAGTTGAAACGATATTCACCTTGACTTCATCGGTAGACAATTTGACTAATGAGTCAGACAACGCTTCAACGGAGCCCTGAACGTCAGCCTTGATCATCAAGTTAACGGTGTGAACTTCACTATCGCCAACATTATTGAATAGATTTTCCAGTTTTGCCTTCTGTTGGCGGGCAATTTTGACTTCTTTAAACTTGCCTTGGCGGAAGTTGGCAATTTCACGCGCTTTACGCTCGTTCTCAACGATGACGACATCATCACCAGCATTTGGTGTGCCTGAAAGGCCTAAAATCTCAACCGGTGTTGATGGCCCTGCTTCATCAAGTTCGTTACCATGCTCATCAAGCATTGCACGAATACGCCCATATTCCATACCAGCAAGAATAATGTCACCTTTTTTCATCAAGCCGGCTTTAACCAGAATTGTTGCGACGCTACCGCGGCCACGATCAAGGCGTGATTCAACGACTACACCTTTACCAACGCCAGTTGCAGGAGCTTGAAGCTCAAGGATCTCTGATTGAATCAATACTTGCTCAAGCAAATCATCAATGCCTTCACCAGTTTTGGCCGAAACATGGGCAAATAAATGCTCGCCGCCCCAGTCTTCAGAAATAATACCGTGCTGTGAGAGTTCAGATTTAACTCTATCAGGGTCAGCTTCAGGCTTATCCATTTTGTTGACTGCAACAATCAGCGGAACACCTGCTGCTTTTGCGTGCTGTATAGCTTCAACCGTCTGTGGCATAACCCCATCATCAGCTGCGACGACAAGGATAACCACATCAGTAACATCAGCACCGCGCGCACGCATTGCTGTAAAGGCTGCGTGTCCCGGGGTGTCGAGGAAGGTGATTTGTCGCCCGCCATCAGTAGTCACGCGGTATGCTCCGATATGCTGGGTAATACCGCCAGCTTCACCAGCTGTTACCTTGGTGTTACGGATATAATCAAGCAATGAAGTCTTACCATGGTCAACGTGACCCATGATCGTTACAACCGGTGCGCGTTCAGCCATCTCGCCTGCATTTTCATCTGCTTCAGCAAAGACCTGCTCTTCGAGTTGGTTTTCTTTGAGTAACACGTATTTATGGCCAAGTTCCTCCGCCACCAGAGCAGCAGTTTCTTGATCAAGAATTTGGTTGATGGTGACCATTGAGCCCATTTTCATCATTGCCTTGATCAAATCACTGGCTTTGACGCTCATTTTTTGTGCCAATTCGCCTACAGTAATCGTCTCAGGAATACGGACTTCTTTACTCACTGGCGCTACCGGCTTTTCAAATTTACCACCTTTGCGCTCACTACGACCCTTGGCTTGGCCACGGCCACCACCACGGCGATCATCGTCATTACCACGAACAGCACGCTTTCCTGAACGGTCGCTTTTGCTGCCATGATATTGCTTATCTTTGGCTTGAATATGGAAGCGAGTCTCTGCTTCTTCTTCATAGCCTTCACGCTTTTTGACGTCTTCAAGTGCGGCCTGGCGCTCACGCTCAAGTTGCTCTTTTTCTTTGGCAGAACGTGCTTCACGTTCTTTTTGCTTACGCAGCTGCTCTTCAGCATTGGCTTTTGCTTCTGCTTCTTCACGCGCTTTGCGGTCTTTTTCTTGCTCAGCAAGCTGAGATTGGAATTTCTCTTCAAGCTTTTTGCGTTCGCTCTCGGCTTTTGCTTCTGCTTCTGCTTCTTTCTCTTTGCGTTCTTTGCGCGCTTTCTCTTCGGCAATGCGCTGACGCTCTGCTTCTTCAGCTTCGCGGCGCTCTCGCTCCTCGTTATCGCGCATTACTTCGCCCTGCTCCATGCGCTTCTTTTCAGCCATTTGCTTGGCGATTTCCAGCGGGCTGAGCTTCTTCTCGGTTGCAGCAGCGCTAGCAGTTTTCTTGGATTTTGCTGACTTGCCAGCTGCTGGTTTACGTGCTTCTTTGGGCTTTTCTGATGTTTTTTTCGCGTTGTTACTACGCGGCGACATACTTAGTTTGCCAGATTTACGGCTCTGTAAATGTTTAGTCAGAGCAACTTTCTGCGCTGGCGACATTGTTTGATCGGCATCGCTGACATCAATCTGGGCTTCTTTGATCAGATCCAGTAAGCGGTTTACCGGGATTTTGAGTTGTTTTGCTAATTCTGCGACAGTCATATGACCTCCCTTTGCTTACTTCAAGATTGACGGAACCATGGCTCACGAGCCTGCAGGATAATTGCCGATGCCTGATCTTTATCAAGGTCAGTCATGTCAACTAATTCATCCACTGCCAATTCGGCAAGGTCTTCCTGCGTGCTGAGGTTGTGCGCCGTTAGTTGCTCCACCACATTTTCGGGCAGATCCATCTCACTAATTGGTGTCTGCATGTCTTCTTCTGGGTCACGCCCGGCAACAAATGCCTGAGTGAGTAAATAATCGGTTGCTCGCTCAAGTAACGCATCAACTAAACCATCATCAAACGCTTCGATCGCAAGAAGATCATCACGATCTGCATAAGCAATATCTTCAGCGCTTAAATAACCGGCTGCAGTAAGCTCGTTGGCAATATCTTCTTCAAGGTCAAGCATTTCAGCAAGCTTGGCTTCCTGCTCATCTTGCTCAGCTTCTCTACGAGCGTGGAACTCGGTTTCAGAAAGGACATTAATATGCCAGCCTGTCAGTTCACTCGCAAGACGGACATTTTGCCCACCACGACCAACTGCCTGCGGCAACTTGTCTTCCGCAACAGCAATATCAATGATCTTTTCACCCGGGTGTACCCGAGAATTGAGAATATTGGCTGGAGCCATAGCCTTACGCACATATTCTTCAGGGTCTTCATCCCACAAGACAATATCAATGCGTTCGCCATTTAATTCATTCATTACACCTTGTACGCGTGAACCACGCATACCAACGCAAGCACCAACAGGGTCGATCCGTGGATCAAAGCTGCGTACAGCAATCTTGGCGCGTTGACCCGGATCACGTGCAGCACCCATGATTTCAATATTACCCATATTGATCTCAGGCACTTCGAGCGTAAACAGCTCAATCAGTAACTCAGGAGCAACACGGCTAATTTGCAGTTGTGGGCCTTTGAGTTCACGATTAACCTTGACCAAATAGCCACGGATACGATCACCATTGCGCAAAGGCTCGCGTGGAATCATGTCTTCACGCAGGATTGTTCCTTCAACACCGCCGATATCGACAATTGCGTTACGACGTTCGTGACGGCGAACGATACCATGAACCAATTGCCCTTCTTTCTCAATAAACTGCTGATAGACTTTTTCACGTTCAGCTTCACGCAGTTTTTGGATGATGATTTGCTTGGCTTGCTGTGCACTGATACGGCCAAAAGGCTCGTTCTCAATCTTTATTTCATAGATATCGCCAGCCTTGAGGTTTTCTTCAGGCAATTCGATCTCGGCAACACTTTCACGCATCTCAGCGTCAGGGTTTTCTAGCATCGCTTCATCATCAACAATGTGCCAAACTCGGAAGGTCTCATATTCACCTGTGCGCTGATTGATGCTTACACGAGCTTCAATATCTTCATCTTGATGACGCTTGCGTGTTGCAGCGGCAAGAGCAGCCTCCAGTGCTTCAAAGATCACATCGCGATCAACATCTTTTTCGTTGGCAACAACTTCAACAATTGCCAGTAGTTCTTTGGCCATGACTGCTCCTCAATCTTCAAAAACAGGCACGAGACGCGCCTTGTCAATATTTGTGAATTCTAAAGTTACGCGCTGCTGTTCCTTGCTGTGCGTAAAGACCAACTCAACTGTACCTGCATCAACATCCACTTCAGCAATTTCGCCAGTGAATTTACGTTGACCCTGAATGGCCTGATGGGCGTTAAGTTTGACTGGTTGGCCAATGTAGCGAGCAAATTGCTCAATAGTGTACAGCGGGCGATCAACGCCAGGAGAAGATACTTCTAATGTGTACATAGTTTTTATCGGATCTTCTACATCCAGCAATGGATTGATCTGCTCGGTGACAGCAACAACATCTTCCATGCTGATACCGCCGTTAGGGTTATCGACATAGATGCGTAAAATTGCATTGTGAGAGTTGTGGTGGTACTCCACGCCCCACCATTCGTAGCCCATCGACTCAACAGTCGGTTTGCACAGTTCGGTGACCAGTTCTTCGCGTGACACGGATACCTCCTCAATGATTGTCTTACCTGAGTTTAGGCAAGAAAAAAGCCCTTTAAAAAGGGCTTTTAAAAAAACTTGGAAGCGGGAGCTGGATTCGAACCAACGACCTTCGGGTTATGAGCCCGACGAGCTACCAGACTGCTCCATCCCGCATCGACTAGGTGGCCTATTATAGAGATTTTCGACTCTGATGCAAGCTCTTTGGCGAAAAAAATACCACTAATAAGCCACTGGGTTGAATTTTATGGAATTACTCCCACTCAATCGTCGCAGGTGGTTTACCTGAGACGTCGTAAACGACGCGAGAAATACCATTTATCTCGTTGATAATGCGGCGCGAGACTTCATCGAGGAAGTCATAAGGGAGGTGAGCCCAGCGAGCAGTCATGAAATCAATCGTCTCAACTGCGCGCAAAGCGATCACATAATCATAACGGCGCCCATCCCCCATCACCCCAACAGAGCGTACTGGCAGGAATACGGCAAATGCCTGTGAAGTTTTGTCGTACAGATCGTGCTCGCGTAATGCTTGAATGAATATTGCATCAGCACGCTGTAACAAAGCTACATATTCAGGCTTTACCTCACCCAAGACACGAACCCCCAAGCCTGGGCCTGGGAAAGGATGACGATAAAGCATGGCTGGTGGCAATCCGAGGGCAACACCCAATTCACGCACTTCATCCTTGAATAGCTCACGCAGTGGCTCAAGCAGCTTGAGTCTCATATGCTCAGGCAGCCCGCCAACATTGTGGTGTGACTTGATGACGTGCGCTTTACCAGTTGCACTACCAGCTGATTCAATGACGTCCGGATAAATGGTTCCTTGTGCCAGCCATTTAACGTTTTCAAGCTTGGCAGCTTCTTCATCGAAGATCTCAACGAACAGGCGACCTATAATTTTACGCTTTTGCTCAGGATCAGCTTCTTGAGCCAAAGCATTAAAGAAGCGCTCTTGAGCATTGACGCGGATAACATTAACGCCCATATTCTCGGCAAATACGGCCATTACCTCATCACCTTCATTGAGGCGCAATAGCCCCGTATCAACGAAAACGCAGGTTAATTGTTCACCGATGGCTTCGTGTAGTAATGCCGCAACTACTGAGGAGTCAACGCCTCCTGATAGCCCGAGTACCACGCGATCATTGCCAACTTGCTCACGGATAGCCACGGTATTTTCTTCAATGAATTTTCCGGTCGTCCAGTTTGGTGTGCAGCCGCAGATGTCAATGACAAAAGCACGCAGCATCTCGCTACCCTGTGGCGTGTGGGTGACTTCAGGGTGGAATTGCAAGCCAAAATAAGGTTTCTCTTTATGCGCAATAGCAGCAATTGGCGCATTGGGCGATGACGCAACGATACGCATATCATCTGGTAATGCAACCACATGGTCACCATGGCTCATCCAAACGTCCAGACCTTGCTCTGTATCAAGTGGATTGAATAAAGCACAATCGCTGATGTCATTAATTCGAGCATAGCCAAATTCTTGTTTGTCGGATGTTTCGACTTTGCCCCCCAGCTGCACAGCGAGCGTCTGCATGCCATAGCAAATACCCAGTACAGGCACACCCAGTTCAAATACCACATCGGGTGCTCTCGGCCCCCCATCAAGCGTGGTGCTTTCTGGTCCACCAGACAGAATAATACCTTGTGGTGCAAAGTCACGAATGGCTTGTTCAGCAGCATCCCAAGCATAAATCTCGCTATACACGTTTGCTTCACGTACCCGACGTGCAATCAATTGTGTGTATTGTGAGCCAAAATCGAGGATCAGAATTTTATGGGCATGTAGCCCGTTGGCGTTTTGGGTCATCTTAACTTCTTTGATAATTAGGTGGTTCTTTAGTAATAGTTACGTCATGTACGTGTGATTCTTGCACACCAGCATTGGTAATCTTGACGAACGTCGGTTTACTGCGCATTTCTGCGAGATCGTGGCAGCCAACATAGCCCATTGATGAGCGCAAGCCGCCCATTAATTGCTCAATTACACCTGCCAAAGAGCCTTTGTAAGGTACGCGCCCTTCTATACCTTCAGGAACCAGCTTTTCAGCTTTTTGGCCGGACTGGAAGTAACGATCAGATGAGCCTGCAGTCATAGCACCTAGTGAGCCCATACCACGATAAGCTTTGTACGAACGGCCTTGATAAAGCTCAACTTCGCCGGGCGATTCCTCAGTACCTGCAAGCAAACCACCGACCATAATTGCGTTAGCACCTGCAGCAATTGCTTTGGCAACATCTCCAGAATAACGGATACCCCCATCAGCAATGACGGCAACGCCACGCTTTTGCATTGCTTCCGAGACGCTATCTATAGCGCTGATTTGAGGAACACCGACGCCGGCAACGACGCGTGTTGTGCAAATTGAACCCGGGCCAATGCCAACCTTAACAATATCTGCTCCGGCATCAGCAAGTGCTTCAGCAGCTTTTGCTGTAGCGATATTGCCCGCCATGATGGCCAGGTCAGGGTAGCGCTTGCGCAACTCGGCCACTTTATCAATGACGCCTTTAGAGTGCCCGTGGGCAGTATCAACCGTAATCAGATCGACACCAGCATCAATCAGTAGTTCAATACGTTCATCTGCATCACCACCAGGACCAATAGCCGCACCAACGCGCAGGCTTTCATTTGAATCTTTACACGCATTAGGATAATCACGTGCGCTGCGGATATCTTTAACGGTAATCAGGCCGCGCAGTGCAAATTCATCATCAACGACAAGTGCCTTTTCAATACGGTGTTTTTGCAGCAGTGCTTTGACTGCTTGAGAACTTTCGCCCTCACGTACAGTGACGAGCTTTTCTTGCGGTGTCATGACCTCACGAACCATTTGACTGTCTTCTGCGTAGCGAATGTCACGGCGCGTGACAATACCTACCAGTTTGCCGTCTTTAAGAACTGGCAGACCAGAAATACTGTGTTCACGGGTAATTTGACGAACATCCCCTACCGTGTGGTCAGGTGAAGTAGTAATTGGGTCACGAATGACGCCTGATTCAAAGCGCTTGACCTTGCGTACTTGCGCAGCCTGTTCGGCAGGTGTCATATTTTTGTGAATGATGGCAAGACCACCGAGCTGAGCCAAAGCAATGGCAAGACGTGCTTCAGATACGGTATCCATTGCAGCTGCCAATACTGGAATATTGAGTGTAATACCGCGAGCGAGTGGGACAGTTAAATTGACATCACGTGGCAGTACGTCGGAAAAATCCGGTACAAGCAGAACGTCGTCAAAAGTTAGGGCTTCTTCGATGATGCGCATGACGCCTCCGAGCTATAAGAGGCGGCATATTTTAACTGATCAACAGGCAATCACAAAGTCAAACAATTGACTTCCTCACATACTATTCTTCAGAGGGGATGACGCTACCGACTTTTTCCTGCCAAGTATTGACGATCTTACAAAAAATATCTGCTGTCAATTCGGTGTCGTACTTTGCACCATGTGCGCGCTTGTTGTCGTATTCAAGCCCTGCATGGCGTGCGATACGTGCGAGAACCGTCTGCCCATATGCCAGCGCACCAAGCGAGACTGTATCCAATGCGCTAAACGGGTGAAATGGATTGCGCTGATAATTCGTGCGTCGAGCCAAGGCATTGATAAAACCGAGATCAAACTGCGCATTGTGGCCTACGAGGATCGTACGCGTACATTGTTGTGCCTTTTGGTATTCGCGGATTTGGCTGAACAACTTATCTGCAACCTTTTCTTCCGTCCAAGCCGGTCGCAAAGGATGATATGGATCAATACCAGTAATCTTTAAAGATTCAGGGTCAATATTGGCGCCTTCAAATGGCTTAACGTGATAATGCAACGTCGCTTTTGGTTCCAGCATGCCGTCTTCATTAAAATTCACGAACGTTGCAGCCACTTCAAGCAACGCATCTTTGACGGGATCAAACCCGCCGGTTTCAACGTCAACAACGACCGGCAAAAAACTGCGGAAGCGCTGACTGATAAGCATCTCGCTCATTACAATTCATTCTGTGTAAAACAACGGGCATTCTAACGCGTCCTGCGTCGCTAACCAACTCGCATTATGCTTTTGTCTCAAAAATCGTGATTTATACATCATTGCCATAGAGTGTTATGTGTTTATTTAGCTGTAGATTTTTATCATTCATCTTAAATCCACCAGAAAATACCATTTATCAACATTTTTTTACTAACGGTCATTTTTAAAAAATAACAAAGTGATAAAATAAATTTTTTCACCTTGCCTAGGAGGTAGATTGTGGGTAGCAGCAAAAATATTGATGATTTTCTCTTGCAAATACAAAAGCGTGATCCGGACCAAAGTGAGTTTCAGCAAGCTATTACTGAAGTATTTCAGTCATTGAAGCCATTTTTGGCCGACAACCCTATTTATACATCACAGGGATTACTTGAACGCATGGTCGAGCCGGAGCGTATTATCCAGTTCCGCGTGGCGTGGACGGATGATAATGGTGACGTTCAAGTTAATCGCGGCTATCGAATTCAATTCAATAGTGCTATTGGGCCATTTAAAGGGGGCTTACGTTTTCACCCATCAGTCAATTTATCCATTCTCAAGTTTCTCGCTTTTGAGCAAACTTTCAAAAATGCCCTGACTACTCTGCCAATGGGGGCTGGCAAAGGTGGCTCGGATTTTAACCCTAAAGGTAAAAGTAACAATGAAGTTATGCGCTTTTGTCAGGCATTTATGGCAGAGCTATATCGCCATCTAGGCCCTGATACAGATGTCCCTGCTGGTGATATTGGTGTCGGTGCCCGAGAAGTTGGCTATCTCACAGGCATGATGAAAAAACTCTCCAACCAAACCGGCTGTGTGTTCACCGGTAAAGGACTTAGCTTTGGCGGCAGCCTGATTCGCCCAGAAGCAACCGGTTATGGATTGGTTTATTTCACGGAAGCAATGCTTAATCATCGCAATGATGGCCTCAATGGCAAAACAGTTGCCGTATCAGGCTCTGGTAACGTTGCCCAATATGCCATTGAAAAAGCCATGCAGCTTGGTGCGAAAGTCGTCACATGCTCGGATTCCAGTGGTACTGTAGTTGATCCTGATGGATTTAATGAAGAAAAAGTTGCAGCGCTCAAGAAAATCAAGAATGAGGACTATGGCCGCGTTGAAGATTACGCGAAGCAATATAATCTCAAATACCATGAAGGTAGTAACCCGTGGAGCGTAAAAGTCGATATCGCCCTACCTTGTGCGACACAAAATGAGCTCAATGCAGGTGATGCACAATTGCTGATTGATCATGGTGTGAGGTTGGTTGCCGAAGGTGCAAATATGCCTTGTACCAACGATGCTATTGATAAGCTGCATGCCGCTGGAGTCATGTTTGCGCCGGGAAAAGCAGCTAATGCTGGCGGCGTCGCGACATCCGGGCTTGAAATGTCACAGAATGCCCAGCGTCTGGGCTGGACCCATGAACAGGTTGATAAAAAGCTCCATCAAATCATGCTTGATATCCATAGTGCTTGCCTCAAATATGGAGAGCAAAAAGGCAGCATTAATTACGTCAATGGTGCAAATATTGCTGGTTTCGTCAAAGTTGCCGATGCAATGCTGGCACAAGGCGTTTATTAAAGCTTTGCTGGCTCATATCTCTGTAACTGGTGGATTACTCCGCCAGTTACTTAATGATGTATAGCCATCATGAAGGTATGAATTTTTCCTTACTGATAGCTGAAATGTATTTGATTTGAAAATACCTATAAAGTTAAATAAATAGGATTAGCTCCAGGTAATTTGAGCGTCGCTAACTTAGAGTAAACTCTCACCATTCTTAATATTCAATTTCTATATTCTGAAAAGGAGTTTATGCCTATTTTTGCGGAGAATTGTGGCTGAGCAATCTAATAATGATTACTGTAAAAGTAGGTTGATATTGATAAAAGTAAAATGACAAAATAGAAAGAGTGCTCTTTATTGAAGCTCAGCTTTCTGGCTGTTTTCTGTGACCAACTTTTTATCAATTAATATGCCGCCTTTTCCCTTGGATTTAAAGCGAGCAAGTTCATCAAAGATCTGAGGCATATTATTGTAAATACATTGGCGAGCGATCTCGTATACGCAGCTATCCCAATCTTCAAGAAACGCTATGATGACATACCATAATGCTTCTAAATCTCCATATTTAACAGGAGAAAATTTAGAATCTTGATAGGTGTAAAAACAGGCCGGCGGTGAATCAATCGTCAAATTTTTAATATCTGGATCGATATCAATGCCTCCATTAGCAGTCAAAGTAGCCATTACATCAAAGTGGAACTTGATATCACCGTAATATTCGCTTGGGCAACAATAATTCATCTTAACCCGGATATCCATATCCGTTTTCTCACTGTTTGGCTTCAATGTTAACGTCAATTCCGGTAACTCTTCCTTATCAAGGCGATAAGAAATAATCTCTCCCACATCTTCTTCTTTAAGAACCGGAATTTTAAAAAGCGTTATAAGCTGTTCAATAATTTCTTCGCCATATAACCGTATTGCTTCTTCCAAGTGGTTAAAAAGATATCTGACCATATCTTGGTATTCCTTACTGGGCGGTGGACGTTTAAATCTCATCGGTTTACCTCCCGCACCACATCAAAGAGTTGATCTTTTATGCTATGTAACTGCGGGCTTTGTACATTGGTATGCGGCATGTACTCCCCTTGTTATTAATTGATCTGCAAATGCGCCATTATAATCGCTTGGCTATAGTTATTGACTAAAGGATACCCGTGCCGAAATACCTCTCCAGCCCATAGCTATCTTTTCTTTCTTCTTAATAGGCCAAAATATTTGTTCTTTAGAATAAATGATGGAAAAAATTACTATAAACAAAAAAGAAGCGGATCATATGATCCGCTTCCAGGCTTTGATGATTATGTAATTTTAACGCAGTGGTGGCGCGTACATGATGCCGCCATTATTCCAAAGGTTGTTCAAGCCACGCTCGATCTTCAGGGGTGAATCCTTACCGACGTTGCGAGCAAATGCTTCGCCGTAGTTACCAACATTGGCAACGATGCGGCGGCAAAAGTCCTGACTGACGCCAAGCTTTTCTGAGCCATTGGCTTCTTCGCCCAGTAAGCGGCGGAGATTTGGATTATCGCTACCAAGCTTGCTTTCAACGTTTTCCTGAGTCACGCCCAATTCTTCAGCATTAACCATGCAGTAGTGTGTCCAGCTTGCGAGGTCTTTGAATAGTGGATCATCTTGGCGTACCAATGGGCCTAGTGGCTCTTTAGAAATAACTTCAGGCAAAATAACGTGTGCCGATGGGTCTGCGAGTTGGTCCCGCTGCACATACAAGCCAGAAACGTCCGAAGAATAGGCATCACAACGACCATTGTCGTAAGCTGTCTTTACTTCTTCTGATTTTTCAAAGATCACAGGATTATATGTCATATCGTGTGAGCGGAAGTAATCAGCCATATTAACTTCTGTACTGGTACCTGTATTGGTACAGATAGAGGCACCGTCAAGTTCATTAACACTGTCAATGCCCAGGTCCTTACGCACCATGAAGCCTTGGCCATCGTAGTAGTTGGTGCCGATGAAGTCGAAGCCAAGATCTACATCGCGCGAGAGCGTCCAAGTTGTAACACGCGCAAGCACATCAATATCGCCCGCTTTGAGGACTGTGAAGCGCTCTTTCGATGATGTTGGGCGGAAAGATACTTTGTTCGGGTCATCAAAGATGGCGGTTGCCAGTGCGCGGCAATAGTCAACGTCTAGCCCTTTCCACTGTCCATTTTCATCGGCAACAGAAAATCCCGGTAGTGCTTGGGTAACGCCACAGCGCAGTTCACCACGAGATTTGATATCGTCTAACGTGCTAGCTTGTGCTGCACTGGCTGCTGCGAGGATTGCAGCGCTAATGAGGATTTTTTTCATAAGTTCCTTTGGGTTTAGGGAATATTTAGGATTCTTGCTCAGGCCATTCTACGTCTTTGAGCATATCAGCTAATTCACCGCTTTCATGCATTTCAACGATGATATCGCAGCCACCAACCAGCTCTTTATTGATCCACAATTGCGGGAATGTTGGCCAATCAGCATATTTAGGCAGTTCGCTGCGAATTTCAGGATCCTGCAGAATATTGACGTATGCAAATGGTTGACCTTCCTGCTTCATACATTCAACAGCTTTAGCTGAAAAGCCACACATTGGAAAATCCGGTGTGCCTTTCATGTACAACAGTACGGGCGTGTTTTCAATCTGGTCCTTAATGCGTTCAATCGTGTCCATAGTTACCTCTTGAGTAATTTAGTTTAGCGGTAGCTGACTGTGCAGCATAATCATTTGTGGTTATAGCCTTATAACCTTAAATCATATTGAGTTCAATTTTAGCGCGCAGGCTCATCATATCCATACGCCATGGTGGATCCCATTCCATCTCTACGGTGCATTGTTCCACACCATCCACACCTTCAACCGCGTCGCGCACCCAATCCGGCATGATACCGGCCACAGGACAACCTGGAGCTGTAAGCGTCATGCGTACCTCGGCATTGCCGGTTTTTTTATCGTAGACAATATCGTAAATCAGCCCAAGTTCGTAGATATCTACCGGTATTTCAGGGTCATACACTTCTTTTAGCGCAAGGATAATATCGCGCTCAACGGGCGTAAGGGTTGGGTCTTCGATGTCTTTCTGGAAGGGGACTTCATCTAGTTCCATTTATGCTTCCTGTGTTGTTTTTAGCCATTTACGCAGTCTTGTGCGTGCATTCTTGTACGGCGATGATGTGTTAAATTGAATCATGCGCCCCATTGTCCAGTCGTTATACCACGGTTGGTGATAAAGTTCGTCATCACTTTTGCTGTTAATCAACGCAACCAGCTTCTTCACAGTACCATCAAGCCGCTGTTGTCGTGCCACAAAATCCAGCCCATCATAATCTGCATAGAATTTCTGCGCCAGTAGGCCAAGCTGATTCCATTTATAACCACTTTCGGGGAAATCGACTGCTTCACCTGCATCTTTTAAGCAGTGCCATTTGAGTACCAGTTCGCCCCAGCCAATCAGGTAGGCAAGCAAATCGTTGACACTCATCATTGTGCCCTTAGCATGCCCTTCAAGGCTGCGCTCTGTAGCACGTAAGGGGTCAACGCGCTGTATATCCTGACGCAAACGGTCGTAATGGGTGTGGATTTCGGCCAATAATTCGGCTTTGCTTTGTGGCACCATGGTTATTCTGTTTTAACGACGTCCTGATTATTCAGTGCTGCATCAAGTGTGTGCCATGCCAGTGTTGCACATTTTACCCGCGACGGATAATCACGTACCCCAACCAGTACCGCGAGTTTACCCACGCTATCCGGCACCTCATCCTGACCGGTAACGACATGGTGAAATTCATCGTACATGGCGCGGAATTCTTCGAGGGTTTTGTCGCGTGCCAATTCGGTCATCAGCGAAGCAGAGGCCTTAGAAATCGCACAACCGTCACCGACGAAACTCAAGTCCTTAATCACGCCATCTTCGACCTGCGCATACACTTTCAGGTTATCACCACACAAAGGATTGTGCCCTGTCGCACTATGCGAAGGCGCTTCCAGCGCATGGAAATGGCGCGGCTTTTTGCTGTGGTCGAGAATGACTTCCTGATAAAGTGATTTTAAGTGATTCATAGCGTTATTCCTTGATTAGCACATGGCTTGTTGCTAACCATTTTAATGTAAATTATCTTTTGTTTCAGATATGGTGGCGATAAAGTGCTCAATCAAGCGAATCATCAGTGTTTTTTGTTCAGGTTGGCTTTCTGCAACCAGCAATGCCAACGCAACCAATGTGTTGTCGTTAATCAGTTGCTCGACGGGCTTGCGCAGCAAATGCTGGTTACTACGCAGATAGCAGAGAAACAAAAATGAGCCAATGCGCTTGTTACCATCGACAAAGGGATGATTTTTGATGATGAAGTAAAGCAAATGCGCGGCACGGCTGGCCACGTTTGGGTATAGCCATACGTCACCAAAGCCCTGCTCGATACTTGCCAATGCAGCTTCGAGTCCATCACCACGGCGTTGTCCGAACAATTCCGTTGCCTCGTTTTTATCGAGCAATGCCGCTTTGAGTTGAGCGATGGCTTGCAAAGCTGCGCTTAATTCAAGGGACTGCATGTCGTGCTGGGTATATTTGCTTTCACCCAGGCTCTGCTCATCATAGCCTTGCAGCAGACTCCAGCTACGTGCGTAATCCTGCACCACGGCAATTACTGCCTCACCGGCATCGCTGACTAATGCCTGATTGGTCAAAGTGCGTGACAGCAAGCTCACTGCCTGCTCGTGCTCGATACCACGTTCGGTAAGGCGGCGTTGATTCAGGGTATAGCCTTCAACCAAATGTTGCTTGAGGGTTCGCGTAGCCCATTGCCGGAACTGTGTCGCACGGCGCGAACTGACACGGTAGCCAACGGAAATAATCGCATCGAGGTTGTAGTGCTTGCGCTTTCGCTTGACCTCTCGCCCACCCTCAACTTGAACTTGTAAGAAATCCTTACAAGTTGCCGCCTCTTCCAACTCCCCTTCGGCAAACACGTTTTTCAAGTGCATGGTGATGTTCTGTGGCTTAACCTCAAACAACATCGCCATCTGTGCCTGCGTAAGCCATACCGTATCTTCATCCAACGACACAGATAGCTCTATTTCACCATCCTCACTGGTGAATAGCTGAATGCAGTTTTGTTCGTCTATATCATTGGACGTTGCCATTAGGCAAACAATTCCTGTGTGGCTTTAATGGCGGCGAGAAGTTGGCTAATGTCTTCACGCTTGTTATACGCTGCAAATGATGCACGAATGGTCGCTGGAATACCAAAAAAGCGCATTACGGGCTCGGCGCAATGATGCCCAACACGCACGGCCACGCCCATTTGGTCAAATACCGTACCTGCATCGTGCGGATGCACACCGTCGAGAGTAAAGGAAATCACGGCTGCTTTGTGTGCAGCCTGTCCGATGATGTTTACGCCTTCGAGCTTACGCATTTCAGCTTCGGCTTCGGCGCGCAATGATTCTTCATGCACGGCTAGTACATCAAGCCCTTGTTCTTGTACCCAGTCAATTGCAGCACCTAAACCGATTACTTCAACAATTGGCGGTGTGCCAGCTTCAAATTTATGTGGCACAGGTGCATATTCGGTTTTCTCAAAAGATACCGATAAAATCATGTCACCGCCGCCCTGATACGGTGGCATAGCATCGAGTAAGTTTTTACGCCCGTACAAAATACCAATACCGGTAGGGCCATAGAGCTTGTGCGCGGAAAAGACGTAAAAATCACAGCCCAATGCCTGTACATCGACGGGTAAATGCGCAATTGCTTGCGCACCATCAACAATGGTGATTGCACCAGCTGCTTTGGCCTGTGCAATCAGAGGCGCAATATCGTTGATCGTACCAAGTGCATTAGATACATGCGCGATACTAAAGATTTTGACGCCATCTAACAATTTGGCAAAATCATCGGTAATCAGCTCACCATTTTTATCCATCGGTACTACTACCAGCTCAGCACCAAAGCGTTGGCAGGCGATTTGCCACGGTACAATATTGGCGTGATGTTCCATTGCGGTGATCAGCACTTTATCGCCCTGCTTAAGCGCATACTGGCCAAGGCTAGAAGCCAATAAATTCAGCCCATCAGTCGTGCCTTTGGTAAAAACGATGTCATCAGCTGATGGGGCATTAACAAATGCGGCAACTTTTTTTCGCACCACTTCGTATTGCGTGGTCAATTGTTGGGAGAGTAGATGCACACCACGATGGATATTGCTGTAATCCTGGCGTAAGCAATGATCCATCGCTTCGATAACAGCCAGTGGCTTTTGCGTACTCGCGGCACTATCCAAAAAAGCAAGGCGCTGATCGTGTATCCGCTGCGCGAGTACCGGAAACTGCCCAGAAACGTCAAGCATGGTCTATTTCACCGCTGATTTCTTCGGCTGCAGCTTCACCGAGCCATAAGTCGCTAATTGCTTTGTGCAGTGCCTCGGAAATGCCTTCATGCTCAACAACAACTGCTTCATGTAAGAAACTCAAAATCAAGATTTTTTTTGCCGTTTCTTTGTCAATACCGCGGCTTTGCAGATAAAACAATGCTTCGGGGTCAAGGAAGCCGACCGTTGAGCCGTGTGCACATTGCACGTCATCAGCATAAATTTCCAAGCGTGGTACGCTGTGTGACTTAGCACTACGGCTTTGCAAAATATAGCGACTATCCTGCTCGGCATCAGTCTTCTGTGCACCATGTGCAACATAAATCATGCCGTCAAAAATACCGAATGACTCATCGTCAAGTGCACCACGAACCACTTGCTTACTGGTGCAGTTCTCCGCTAAATGGCTAACATGGATGTGGTAATCACCAATTTCATTTTCTTTCAAACACTGCACACCACCAAAGGCAAAGTGCCCTTCATCACCGTGCAAACTCGCACTCACATCAAGGCGAGCTAATGCACCACTGTGCACAATACCATTAACGCGGACAGTAGCGCCCGCCTGCTGATGCACGAGAATATGGCCAATCTGTGCGCTATCTTGTGCACCATTAAACCACAGCACTGCATCGCACTCGGCATGCTCGGCAACTTCAAGATGGATTATCGGGCATTGTGCGCCTGCTTTGCTCACGCCAGCGTCAAGCCATAATGCTGCTTTTGCCGATTTACCGCATTCAATATGTACACGCGAAAATTGCATCGTACGGCGGTGCTGATCAATGTTGATCGCGATTGGCTCATCACTATTGAAGTCATCAGGAATCGTAATACGCAATGTATCATCAAGCACTGCGAGGTTGAGCGCTGCGAATGGTGCGTCAGCTGTCTTCAGCCATACAGCGCAAGCACCCTGCTCACTCGATTCATCAACGCCTTCTGGTACGCTGACCTGATAGTCTGCTGCTTCAATGCGGCGTTCTATTCCATATAGCGTGTGTAATGGCGTCCAGCGCCAATCTTCAACGCGCTTGAGAGAGCCGTAATCAAACCATGATTGCCATGCTTGTTCTGCAAGATCATGGCTTGCCAATGCGGGCTTATCTGTAAACAGTTTTTGCGTCATGACGCCTCCTTATGAGCGCGCCGCGCCGGTTTCTGCACCACGGAAATCCTGATAGCCACGTTCTTCGAGTGACAATGCCAATTCTTTACCGCCGCTTTCAACGACCTGACCATTGACCAATACATGCACAAAATCCGGCACAATATGGTTGAGCAAGCGCTGGTAGTGGGTGATGACCAAAAATGAACGCTCAGGGCTGCGCAGTTCATTAACACCATCTGAGACGACTTTCAGTGCATCAATATCCAGCCCTGAGTCTGTTTCATCAAGTACCGCAAGCTGTGGCTCAAGCACAGCCATTTGCAGAATTTCATTGCGCTTTTTCTCACCACCTGAAAAGCCGACGTTGACTGGGCGGCTCAAAAAACTGTCATTCATTTTGACTGTTTTCATGCGCTGTTGTAGCAACTCATAAAATTCCATCGCATCCACTTCAGGTTTACCCTGATACGCCCGCTTGGCATTGAGCGCTGCTTTCAGGAAGTACATATTGCTCACGCCGGGGATCTCAACCGGATACTGGAACGCGAGGAATAAGCCGGCACACGCACGGATTTCCGGATCCATATCGAGCAAATCTTGCCCCATATAAGTGATGCTGCCTTCGGTCACTTCGTAACCCTCACGGCCAGCAATTACATTTGCTAGAGTGGATTTACCTGAGCCATTAGGACCCATGATCGCATGGACTTCACCAGCGCCAATCTCAAGATTGACCCCATTTAGAATTTTTTTGCCGTCTTCTTCAATTTGGACGTGTAGATTTTCAATTTTTAACATTATTCAGGACCTTATATTTTGTTCAGGCTTAGCCAACGCTACCTTCAAGTTTTAATTCGATTAACCGCTGCGCTTCAACAGCAAACTCCATCGGAAGCTCATTAAACACTTCCTTACAGAAGCCATTGACGATCAGGCTGACCGCATCTTCTTCCGAGAGGCCGCGCTGCATGCAGTAGAAAATCTGGTCTTCGCCAATTTTGGCTGTAGTTGCTTCGTGCTCGACCTGTGCAGTCGGGTTTTGCGTCATCAGATACGGGAATGTGTGTGCGCCGCAATCTGAGCCAATCAGCAATGAGTCGCACTGAGAAAAATTGCGTGCGTTTTCCGCGCCAGACTGAATGCGCACTTGCCCACGGTAAGCATTTTGCGCATAACCGAGCGATATCCCTTTTGAAATGATCGTTGATTTGGTGTTTTTCCCAATATGGATCATCTTTGAGCCACTATCGACTTGCTGATAATCGCGCGCTAGAGCGACCGAATAAAATTCTCCAACCGAATCATCGCCGCGGAGAATACAGCTCGGGTATTTCCAGGTAATAGCAGAACCAGTTTCGACTTGTGTCCATGAAATTTTACTGCGATCACCGGCGCAAATACCGCGCTTGGTCACGAAGTTATAAATACCACCCAGACCATTCTTATCACCCGGGTACCAGTTTTGCACGGTCGAGTATTTCACTTCCGCGTCTTCATGGGCGATGATTTCTACAACTGCTGCGTGCAGCTGGTTCTCATCACGCTGTGGTGCGGTACAGCCTTCAAGATAAGAAACGTAGCTTCCTTCATCTGCGACGATCAACGTACGCTCAAACTGCCCAGTATTGGCTGCATTAATGCGGAAATACGTAGAAAGCTCCATCGGGCAACGTACACCTTTAGGAATGTAGCAGAAAGATCCATCTGTAAATACAGCCGCATTCAGTGCCGCAAAAAAGTTATCTGTGGTAGGGACAACTGTACCGAGATACTTCTTGACCAGTTCAGGGTGTTCTTGCACAGCTTCAGAGAAAGAGCAAAATATGATGCCTTCTTTGGCAAGGCGACCTTTATAAGAAGTAGCAACTGATACAGAATCAAAGACCGCGTCAACTGCAACCCCGGCAAGCATTTCTTGCTCTTGTAGCGGGATGCCAAGTTTTTCATAGGTGCGTAGTAACTCTGGATCTACTTCATCAAGGCTCTTCGGCCCATCTTTATCTGATTTGGGTTTGGAAAAATAGGAAATACTTTGGTAATCAACCGGTGCTATTTTAAGGTGCCCCCAATCAGGCTCTTCCATTTTTAGCCATGCAGCGTAGGCTTTAAGTCGCCATTCAAGTAGCCACTCAGGTTCATTTTTCATTGCTGAAATATGGCGAATGACATCTTCATTTAAACCTGGTGGCAATGTTTCCTGCTCTATAAACGTTTCAAAACCATACTGGTATTCAGTTTCTGCTATTTGTTTTAACTCTTCATTACTCATGACGGTAACTCTTTCTTTAGTTTGCGCGCATTTGCCGCGCGTTCAATGCTCAACATATCTGATAAGGTGCGATTTTTAAGCATCGCAGTAATTTCATCGTTCAAATGACGCCAAAAAGGGCTGATTCTACAGTGATCAGCAAATGCACAATCGAACGTACCATGAGCACAATCAACCAGCTCAGGCTGCCCTTCTATAGCTTGCACAACGTCCAGCGCCGTGATATTTTCTGGCTCACGTGACAACTGATAGCCACCGTATGCGCCGCGAGTCGAAGTTAGTACTCCTTCGCGTACCAATCGCTTAAGTACTTTTCCGCTAACTGGCGCAGCAATGCCTGTCAGTTCGGCTAGTGCATTCGCGCTGTGCATCGCTTCATCGCTATCAAGCAGTGCGCTCAACAGCAAAAAAGCATATTCAGTTTCCTTGGTAATTCGTATCATAAGATTTCAATTCGAACGAAAGGCGTACTATATCTTTTTGTTATCATTTGGGCAAGCATCCCATCTCTAAATTTATTAATGACGAACGCGAAAACGATGAATAGAATCAATCAATTGAGAATTGTTTTCATTACCGTAATATCGCGCCTGCTCATAACGTGCGCTAATTCGCTTCAGCTCAGCACTATTCTCCTTCTGCATATATGGTGCAATTCGAAGCAAAAAGTCCGCCACACTTTCGCGGTTGCGCTTGCGCAACCCACTATGTTCAAGGCGCTTTAGCAGTAGCCTCACAGCCTTCGCAACATCATCATCGTCATGACGTGGGCGGCGCTGCCACCACAACCAAAGCAAAGTACCTCCAGCCATAGTGCAAAATAGCAAAATAGCTATCAGCAGCTTATTCCCAGCACCTTTCAAGCCAAGCTTTTCAAGTAAACTTCCCTGCTGATCACGATTGAGATCAATCACCCAGTCCTGCCAAAATGCATTTGCTGCGCCATAAGCATTGCGTAGCCAAGCAAATGAAGCCATATTTTCAGCCAGCCTTGTACCAAACGCACGCTGATCTTCACCACGTTGTAGGCTCGATGCATTGAGCTGCGCTTGATTAATGCGTTCCGGAGCAACAGCTGCTGTTGGGTCGCTGCGGAACCAGCCGCGCGCATCATCCCATAATTCAACCCAGGCGTGTGCAGATTCTTCCCGCACCAAAAAATCATCATTCAAAGGATTATGCTCACCACCCTGATAACCAATAACAATTCTTGCAGGAATGCCAACACTTCGTGCAGCTTGAGTCATTGCGCTGGCGTAATGCTCACAAAAACCCATCCGGCCTTCAAATAAAAATTGTTCGACATTCCCCATGCCAGGTGGTGGCTCCAGAGTATAGTAAAACTCCTCATCTTGGATATAATCGGCAAACGCCTTAGCAAAACCTACCGCATTTTCTCCACTCTCATGATACAAGCGCTCAGCCAAGGCGCGCGTTTGGGGAATTGCCACATCATCTGGTAATTGTAGTGCTGCGGCTTTTGTTGCATCATCAAGAGCGCCCACAGTGCGATAATCTACTGCAGACTTCAAGTGATAACGCGCTGGTACTTTATGATTGTCAGGTAACTTGAGCTGATATGAACCGCCGATTTGTAGTGCATCGGGAAATGAAAACGACAACTCCAAAGCAGGTAGCCATTTAAGTGAATCCTTAACCGGCATTAAATCATAAGAAAATTCGCTCTCTTGATTATATTGAATGTTTGATGGCTGAATACGCATGTCATTATTACGTTGCCGCCAATTCTTACCATCAAATGACCACAATGTTGTCCCACGCCAGTAGCGCTCAGAAGGTGGTGGTAATTCATTATTGGCAAAGCGCACACGGAAAACCGGTTCGTTGCTCTGTACCAACGAAGCGATATCTCCCATATCCATCTCATCAGGAAGGCCGGTAACAGCCTGATTTTCATTGCGAGGAATCCCCCATGACGGCTGAATGCGAGGGAAAAAGAAAAACAGCAAGATGGTAAATGGCAATGCCAGCATTAGCAGCTTGCCAATCTCTTGCCAGCGCCCAAGCAAAATGACACGGTTACCTCGCTGCGCAATGCGCATCTGCACCAGTAGAATATAGCCAAGTACGAATAGTAAATAGATAAAAATGGCAATAGATTGTGAATACATCAGAAATGCCATCATCAAAGTTAATTCGAGTAAGAATAAAATCTTGCAATCACGCTCATTGCGAGATTCAAGCATTTTTGCCGTACCCATCAAAGCAAGCAATGCAAGAAAGCTGAACGTCAAGCTCTGTGAACGGTAATTGCTATAAATCAGAAGTAAACCAATTGGTAAAACAGCAGCCAAGCCTAGCCAGCCAAGCCATGATTGCTTACGCCATATGGCAATAAATTTACAGCCTGTGGCTACGATCAAGCTCAAAGCGAAAAATCGCGGTTGAAACCACCATAGCGGCAACATCGTCAATACAAAGCCTAGCCATACCTGAAGCCATAATCCACTGGCTAATTGACGACGATATTCAGGTGCGCTAACCCATTTAATCATTCTTAGATCCTGTTAATTTAGCCTAGTAAAGTGCCAGTGTGCGTAGGCAGTGATGAAAATGCTCATCCCCTTTATTATGTGCAATATAGGCATCTCCAAGACGTAAGCTGTATGCAACGCCTTTTGCCTCAGCATCTACAATCCATTGCGCTAATTGCGATAAGCGTGTTTCTACATCACCGTGTGCTTCGGCAATATCAAGATTGATACGATGACTGCCTTGCCCACTAAATTGTTTGATATACATTATCCCCCCGCTGGAGCGTTTCCATGCCACTCGGGAAAGTGGATCACCATGTCGATAAATGGCCAAACCGTGCAGTTCCTCTTCACCTGCATAAGTCTGCTCGGCTTCACCACGTTCTGGCGTTAACGATTGAGGTAATGGCAAATCACCTTCCGGAAAAGGATATACCACAGCCTTACTGTCTAAGCGCAGCCATTGCCAACTCACAAACCAACCAAATGGATGGGAAGATGTAATTGTTATCGTCGGTAAGCCCATCCAGCCACGAGATAGTGCTGGCAGAGTAAGATTGGTAGTCACTGTCTCACCAGCGCGTATCCCTCCAACCAATACATTCGCCCCACCATCACACGACAAGGACATTGCTCCGCGAGGCCGTCCTTTAGGATCATGAATTTCAATAGGAAACGAAACATGATCACCTACAAAAACTGGCTGTGGCTGTCGGGTTCGAACACGTAGATTGGCTAACTCACCAACTGTCAACCCTGCACTTAGCATAGCTATTACCGCAACAAGAAACGTTAATGCGTAGCCAAGATTAAGCTGATGATTTGCCGACCACACAAACATCAAAATTAGCGCGCCTCCCAAGAATACACCATAGCTAGTCGGTACAATCGGCATCTTTGCAGGCTTGGTAAGTATTTTTTCACTGGATAGTGGTTGCTTGCGTAGCCAGTAACGACGTAATGATGCTATTAGCTTCGATGAGATGTTGGACATTCCTTGTTCCCTATTTAATGGCCACCAAATAATAATATAATCTCGATTATAACAACCTCGCTAGTCGCCAAATTCAGCATTAATTCATTTGTTTTAATAAAAAATAAATGGGGTGCCCTAAATAATAATAACTGGACATCGGGGGAATATCTGCATCTTATGTATATCTTCTTTACTTCCGCATAAGCATCAATCATTCATCTGCACCGCAACCAGCCGCGAGATGCCCGGCTCACTCATGGTCACGCCAATGAGATGATCGCAAGCCTGCATGGTGTTTTTGTGGTGGGTGATGATGATGAATTGAGTGTTGTCCGCCATGTCGCGCAGCATTGCGGTGAGGCGGTTGACGTTGCCATCGTCAAGCGGCGCATCCACTTCATCGAGTAAGCAGAATGGCGCCGGGTTTAAGCGGAACAGTGCAAATACCAATGCAATAGCTGTCAGGGCTTTTTCACCACCTGACAAGACGCTCAGATTTTTGACGTTCTTGCCCGGCGGCCTTACGCTGATCGTGATGCCAGCCTCAAGTACGTCATCCCCCGTCCATGTCAGCGCTGCTTCACCACCGCGGAACAGGCGCGGGAATAAGTTGGCAAAGTGATGGTTAACCACAGCCATGGTTTCACTAAGGCGGCCACGCGTTTCTTCGTCAAGCTCAGCAATTGCCGTGCTCAGCATCTCAAGGCTATCGCGCAAATCTTCACATTGCTGTTTGAGCGTTTGATACTGCTCACCAACTTCAGCAAAAGCTTCTACCGCAGTTTGGTTAACCGCACCCAACGCTTCCAACTCGCGGCTGTAACGTCGTACTTCACTTTCCAGTGATGCTTCATCAAGCGTACTACTGATGTCAAATACAATTGGCTTGCGGTCTGATTCCAGAAATTGCTGCGTCAAGCTGCGCAAGGTTTCTTCGCTGCGCTCAAGGCGCTCAATGAGCTGGTCAATACGCGCTTGCTCGAGTTCGATGCGGTGCTTGCCTTCGTTGATCGCTTTTTCGCTGTTACGCCATGCTTCGCTGTGTTCACGCGCCTGCATTTCCGCGTCTTCTAGTGCAATGCGCACTTCATCCAGCGTTTCCTGTTGCACGATACGGGTATCGTCAAGCAAGGCGATATTGGTCTCGCTTTCGTTTAGCACTTCCTCGGCGCTGATCCGCTCGGCTTGCAATGCTTCCTGTTCACGTAAATTGCGCTGCTCGCGATCAATATACACACGCTCTTGCGCACGTAAGCTGGCAAGGCTTTGCTGCAATGCTTGTTGTTGCTGAAATGCTTGCTGGTATGCTTTGCGGCTACTATCGGCACAGTGTTGAGCCTGCATCAGTGCTTCGTGGCTGATCTCGGGGTGCTGCTCACTATGAGCTTCTTGCTGTAATGCTGCTGTGGTAGCGGCTAAATCCTGCTCTAAGGCGCTGATTTCTCGCAGCCAACCAGCGCGTGTTTGCTGCCGCTCAGCGTGTAAAGCAGCCTGATGCTCGCTTTTAGCAGCCAGTAATGCAACTTCACGCTGCGCTTGTGCGAGCGCTTGCTCCTGTATTTTTAATGTAGCCCTGCTTTGCTGCTGAGCTTGGCGCATCTGTTGCAGCTCGGCTTGCGTACGGTTAACTTGAGCTTCGCTTTCCTGCAACGCCTGCTCAAGGTTTGGCAAGCGCTCGTTGAGTTCATTCAGTGCCGCAGCTCGTGCCAAGGCGCCCTGTCCATCATGTTGAGTTGCCGGAGTAGTGGTATGGGCGCTGATCAGTGTGCCATCAAGAGTGAGATATTGCTGAGCGGCGTCCAACGCAGTGAGGTCTATATCGCAGTCGTGCTGCGCCAATGGCTCAATGTTGCCTAGCCAGTCTTTAAGTGCGGCGCTGCTTTGGATAATGCCCAGCCATGCAGGTGGAACGTCACCACATTCAACCACAGCATGGTGATACTGCAAGCCCGTGCCACGGTCAGCACCATCATCATGCCATGCTTGTAAGCGTATATTGAGATAACCTTCTAATGCAGGCTGCCACGCTGCATCTACTTTAATTTCATCCAGCAAGCGCCTGAAGCCCGGTAAGTCAGTATCAGCACTCTGCTGCTGTTGTTGCCATTCTCTTAAAGTTTCAGCGCGGCTATAGGCTTGTTGCCAAGCATATTGCGCAGCTTCGCGCTCATTTTGTGCTGCCGTTAATTGTGCTTCACACGCAGCAATCGCCTCTTCATTTTCCTCGGCAGCCAGTTGTGCATTTTCGAGTGTGATTTGCTGCGTCTCAAGTGCCATAATAGCCTCTTCATGCAGCAAGGCCAGATCATCATCCACATCAGCATTGTCGAGTTCAGCGAGACGCTGGCGGTGATCATCAAGGCGAGCTTCTATTTGTCGGTAGCGCTTGCAAGTTTCTTCGTGGCGTGCACGGGCTTGTGCTACGGCACTTTGTTGGCGCTCAGCTTCAAGGCGCAGGCTGTCATAATAGCGATTATCTGTATCGCGCTTGTTTTCCAGCTCGGGGATAGTTGTATTCAATGCATCGAGTTGCTGCGTTTGCTCGGTGAGTTGCTGTTGTGTCTCACTGAGTTGGCGTTTGTCGTCAGCTTGCTGTCGGCTGATTTGTTCGAGGCGTTTCTCCTGCTGCTCAAGCTGCTGCTTGGCGTGCTGTCGGTGCTGCGCCAAGCGTTCGTGTTCACGTTCGCTGCTGCGCAGTGCTTCACGCGCTTCGTGGTGCAATGCTCGTGCTTTACTCACAGCGCGCTCCGCTGTCTGTGCTTGTTCGCGCAAGCTGTCTAATGTTGCTTCATTGCGTGAGACTGTTGCCATGCGCTCGGTCAAGGCTGCTTGCGCTGCTTCATATGCCTGCTGCTGTTCGCGATGTGTCAGTCCGGTGCGATGTAAGCGCCAACTGTCCAAACGATGACGCACATCACTCAAGCTGCGCTGCAATTCTCGATGGCGCTTGGCATTGTCTGCTTCGGCAGCAAGGCGTTCGCGTTGCTGTTCGAGATCGTACAGTCGGTCATCGTGGCGGCTTAAATGCTCATTGACTTGCGCCATGCGCCGCTCGCTGTCCTTGCGTCGGTTTTGATAAACGGCAATGCCCGCTGCTTCTTCGATAAAGCTGCGTAAGTCTTCCGGCTTGGCATCAATCACTCGGCTAATCATGCCCTGCTCGATCACCGCATAACTGCGCGCACCAACGCCGCTGCCCTGCAACAATTCGACGATATCCTTGCGTCGGCAGCGTTTTTTGTTAATCAGATAACGCGACTGCCCGTCGTGTTCGACTTCACGGCGAATCACCAATTCAGCATAATCGGCAAATGCACCACCCGCCTTGCCTTCGCTATTGTCAAAATGCAGCTCGACTGATGCTTGCCTTCCAGCCCGCCGTGACGCACAACCGGCAAAAATCACATCACTCATCGCCTGCCCACGCAACTGTTTGGCAGCACTCTCGCCCAGTACCCAGCGTACTGCGTCGATGATATTGGATTTGCCACAACCGTTTGGCCCGAGGATACCGGTTAACGGCGCATCGACGGGAAAGACGGTTTTATCGGCAAACGACTTGAAGCCGCTAAGATGGATGGCTGTCAGGCGCACGGTCTTGCTTACTCGCCTGCGGTGAGGAGGTTGAACATCAAGTTATATATTTATGTCAAAGGTGGAGATTATACCTTTTTGACAGAATTTTTTGTGTGTGATGGTGCTTGAACCATGAATAAACCATAGCGACATTGATCGTGACTATATGTCATGAAGTTTTCACAATAATGCCATGATTCACCATTTATTGCGCATAATGCGCGCTTTTAAACCCTTATCGACAATAAATATGAAAGATCAATCTGAGCGAAAGCGAATACATATGTGGCGCTATATACGCAGCTGGAGTATTTATGCTGTAGTGGTCATCGCAGTGATCGTGGTACTGGATATATACCGTACGCCGGATGGGCGTGGATTGAGCGAGGCGACGCTTACCACAATAGACGGCAAACAAATTGATTTTTCACCACAAACGCCGCCTACCATTCTTTATTTTTGGGGCAACTGGTGCATTTATTGCCGCTATACTTCGCCGACAATAGACGCATTACACAATGAAGGCTACCCTGTGGTGACAATTGCCATGCAATCAGGCAGTGAAAGCGACGTACAGGCGTATCTTAGTGAGCACGGCTGGGATTTCCCGGTGGTTAATGATCCTGATGGGCAAATCAGCGCGGCATTCGCAGTAGTCGCTACACCGACGATAGCTATTGTTCACAATAAACGCATCAGTATTGCAACCAGCGGCTGGACAAGCAAATACGGTCTAAAATTACGCCTGTGGTTAGCTTCCTTGCGTGGATGAGCGGCGTTTCTTGCTCTTATCGCGCTTTTTGTAGTTGTGCACAATCGTGCCGACTTCGAGCACAATAGCCCAAAAACTCAGCCATGCACCAATCAGCGGATAATCCCACAGCCAAATGATGCCGCCAATCAACAAGTAGACCGGCGCAAGCAACGCAAGTGCAGCAAAGGCGCGACGCTCAGCCCTGATGGCGCGATGGGCAAAGAGCAGCAGTGGCGCAAGGGTCAGTAATGCACCAGTAAGCATTTGCATGATATTGCCGGTGCGATACAGCCAGATAAGCGTTGCGTAGCTGGCAATCAAGGTAAACAGGGAAATAATGGTAGCGAGATAACCCGCTTTTTGCCGTGACATGATGTTTCCTTTTTCTTTTATGCGGTGTGTTCGCTAGGTTTAGCTTCACGGCTACCAAACAGGCGCTTGAACAGCCGTGCAATGTCGTCCATAAAGGTATAGAACGTCGGTATAACGATCAAGCTGAGCAAGGTCGATGTGATCAGCCCACCGAATACAGCGATTGCCATTGGCTGGCGGAAAGTCGGGTCAGCCCCGCCCCAGCCCAGAATCAGCGGCACCATCCCGGCACCCATGGCGATGGTGGTCATGATGATTGGGCGTGCGCGCTTACGACAGGCGTCAATCAATGCATCGTAGCGTGATTTGCCGCTCTTTTCGGCAATGATCGCATAATCAACCAACAAGATTGAGTTTTTGGTCGCAATCCCCATCAGCATGATCAGGCCGATCAGCGACGGCATGGATAGCCCGGCATGTGCGAGCATCAACCCGACAAATGCTCCGCCAAGTGACAGTGGCAGCGCCATGAGGATGGTAAATGGCTGTAACCAGCGCCGGAACAGCAATACCAAAACGCCGTAAATAGATATAACACCGATGCCCATTGCGGTTGCAAAGCCTTCAAAGAGTTCTTTCATATCATCCGCTTGCCCTTGGTCTGCTGCATGCACACCTGGCGGTAAGCTTTGCATGGCAGGCAATGCCTTGACTTGCTTGACCAGTTCGCCAATTTGCCCGTCTGCAGTATCGGCGGTGATGGTAATTTCGCGCGAGCGGTCAAGGCGGCTAATGCCAGAGGGCGCAGATCCGAATTGCAAGCTGGCTACATCGCCAAGGCGAACTGGCTGACCAGTGCTGCTTTGTACGTTGAGGTTTTCCAATATTGCCAGATCACCTCGTGCTTCTTTGGGCAAGCGCACAAGGATAGGAATTTGACGGGTGTTAAGGTTCAGCTTGGGTAAACGCTGTGAATACTCACCCGCAGTTGCAACGCGAATAGCGTGTGCAATCGCTTCGGTACTGACGCCATTTTCAGCCATTGCCAGCTCATTGGGGATGACTTGCAGCTCTTGGCTGGCAATGCCTTCATTGCTGGTAACAGTCGCAACGCCGGGTATATCACGGATTTCGCGCATTATTTTATGCGCACTCTCACGCAGCTGCGCATAGTTATCGCCGTAAATCGAAACTTTATAGCCGCCTTCACCGCCGTTGCTCAAGCCAACTTTGAAGCGTGCACCAGGTATATCTGCCAACCGTTCACGGATCTGCTGCTCAATCTCGGTTTTCACCGGGCGTTCACCACGTGGAATTAACTCAATGTTAAGCGCTGCCTGACGCACACTACCATGCCCACCTTGTGCGGGATCAATTCCACCTTGAAGGTGCCCTATCGAGGTATAAATATTTTCAATTGAAGGTAAGTCTTCTATGGTTTCACGCGTCCAACGCGCGACTTCACTGGTTTCTTCAATTGTTGCACCCGGTGCAAGTTCGATTTTTACCCGTGTCTGTGAAAAATCATCAGGTGGCAAAAATCCGGCTGGCAAGTAGCGGGTGAGGAACAATGAACCTGTAAACATCGCCACCACGATAATGAGCGTCAGCCATCGCCAGCTGAGCGCGTAATGTACGATCCGTAGATAGCCGTCCATCATGCGGCTACGCTTTTGTGGGTGCTTTTTTTCCGGCTTGATCAGGTAGGCGCACATCATCGGTGTGAGCAGGCGCGCAACCAACAGCGATACAAAAATGGCAATGGAAGCCGTCCACCCGAATTGCTTGAAAAACTGCCCGACAACGCCGGTCATAAATGCGGTTGGCAAAAATACGGCGATCAAGGTAAAGGTCGTCGCCACAACTGCGAGCCCTATTTCATCGGCTGCTTCCATTGCCGCTTGGTACGGCGTTTTACCCATGCGTAAATGGCGAATAATGTTCTCTATTTCAACAATCGCATCATCGACGAGAATACCGATTACCAACGACAGCGCGAGCAGGGAAATAATATTCAGGCTGAAATCGAGCAAATACATACCGGCAAAAGTCGGGATGACCGACAGCGGCAATGCTACAGCGGCGATGATTGTCGCGCGTAGATTGCGCAGGAAGGCAAATACCACGATGACCGCGAGTATCGCACCTTCAATCAGCATTTGTAGCGAGGCATGGTAGTCATCGCCTACTGGTTTGGCAAGGTCGTAAACCTTTTCAATTTTGAATGCAGGTCGATCTGCAACCAGCTGATCAAGTGCTTGTTGTACCCGCCCAGCGACTTCGACCTCACTTGCACCACGGCTACGGGTGATTTCAAAAGCAACCACTGGCTTCCCATTTAGCAGCGCAATGGATGTTGGCTCGGCATAAGTATCTTTGATGTTTGCCATCTGCCCCAAACGCAGTATGTTGCCGTTGCCAAGCGGAATTTGCATATCTGGCAATTGGCTCGCTTGCTTGATCGCGCCAAGTGCGCGGATAGATTGCTTGTTGTCACCCACGCTGGCTTCGCCGCCGGGTGCGTCCTGCTGGATGGCACGCAGTTGATCAGATACACCAGCAACCGTGCCACCATAAGCTTTTAACGCGAGTGGATCGACATCTACGTGGACTTCGCGATCCACCCCACCAACGCGCCCAACACTGCCGACACCTTCCAGCCCGGATAACAGTTTCGAGATATAGTCATCAACAAACCAGGAAAGTGCTTCTTGATCCATAGCATCATTACTGATCGTATAAGTAACGATTGGCAATCCGGTAGTGCCAATTTTCGAGATAACAGGTTCTTCAGCAGCAGCTGGCAAGTTGCCACGAATCTCGCCAACAGCTGAACGTACGTCATCTAGCGCTTCCTGAATGTCTTTACCAAGACGGAATTCCTGTACTACAGTGGTAACACCGCTTTGAATAGTGGTAAGAATTTTCTTCCCACCTTCAATACCGCTGATTTTATCCTCGATTTTTTTGGCTACATCATTTTCTAGCTGTTCAGGCGATGCCCCGGGCATAACGATCGTGGTAACGACAACAGGAAAATCCATATCCGGGAACTGCTGTACCTTCATGCGCTCAAAGCTGATGATGCCGCCAAAGGTCAGCAGCACAAATGCCATGATGGCAAAAACCGGATTTCGGATGGAGAACGCGGAAAAATTCATGAATTACTGCTCTTCTGGATTGGCGACCACACGTACATGATCACCATCGGTAAGAAAACCGCCGCCTCGTGCAACAATGCGGCTTTCAGGCGTTAAGCCATCGTGGACTTCAACCATAGACCCAACACGCCGCCCCAATTCAACTTGCTGCCGATGCGCGGTATCGTTGCTATCGACTAACCACACGTAATTGCGTCCGTCATTAGGTTGAATGGTATTGGCCGGAATCAACATTTGTTCGTTAGCACCGAGCAAAAACTCTCCTGACACCAGCATACCAGCACGCAACGCCGGGTTGCGCTGTAAGCTGACGAATACAGTGACTTCTCTGCTCTGCTGGTTAATGGTTGGCGCGATGTTATACACTTTGCCTTCGACTTGTTCGCCGCCGGGCAAGCTTACCTGAGCAACACAGCCTTCATTAATTTGACCAATGTTATCGAGCGAGACTTGCGCACGCCACGTGAGAACTCCATTGGCAATGATGCGGAACAGGGGCATGCCGACATTGGCCGTCGCGCCCAGCACTGCCTGTTTATCACTGATGATACCGCTGACTGGCGCTTTAACTTCGCTATAGCCGAGCTGTAAACGGCTGGAATCAAGCTGCGCTTGTGCGGCATTGACGTTTGCTTGTGCGTCCTGTTCAGCACTGATGTAGCGCTCCCCTTCAATGCGGCTCATCGCATCTGCTTTAAGCAGCTTATTGGCACGTTTGGCATTATCTCGCGCCTGCTTTAGCCCGACTTGTGCCTGCGTTAATTGTGCTTTGGCACTGGTGATGTCGTTTTGAATCAGTGCATCATCAAAGCGGGCTAAAACTTGCCCCTTCTCAACCCAGTCGCCAAGCTCTGCGTGGATTTCTTCCAGCGTTGTGCCATTCAAACGGGCATTGACCACCGCTTCATCGCGTGGCTCAAGGTAACCACTTGCCGTTACAGACTTTTCGACCGGACTGAATTGTGGCTGCACAATGCTGACTGTCAAAGCGGTCTGCGCCTGTGCGACACAAAATATCAAACTCAACAAAACTAGCAAAAAACGCATAAAGCACTCTCTAACATAAAATCATAATTTGGGGCGCTGCAATGCCCAGCGTGCAACCCGAGCCCCTTGAGCGCGCGCCAGATCACGCTCGACCTGAAGCACATCATTGCTCATCCCAACCCGGCTTGCACCATAAGGTGAGCCGCCGCCTTCGGTCGTATTCAGCGCTGCCTCACTATAAGGAATACCGCAGATCAATGCGCCGTGATGCAATAACGGCACCATCATGCCCAGCAACATGGATTCCTGCCCACCGTGCATACTGCCGCCACTGGCAAATACCGCTGCGGGCTTGTTCATCAACGCTCCCGATAGCCACAAGCCAATATTTTCCTCGAAAAAATGCTGCAGCGGTGATGCCATTTGCCCAAAGTGAATTGGGCTGCCAAGTGCTAAACCATCACACTGCTGTATATCTTCTGGTGTCACATACAACGCACCACTGTCCGGCACCTGATCAGGATCGTCTTGTCGGGCCGCGCGAATAGCGGGCACCGTGCGCAAGCGCGCTTCAACACCGGAAACTGACTCAACGCCCAGTGCGACTTCCTGAGCCAAGGCCTCAGTTGCACCACCTTCCGAATAATAAAGTACTAAAACTGTTATCACTACCCTTTCTCCCACTAAACCCGTATTATTTCCCGATTAGGCCTAAAAAAGTTCTTTTTATTATTTTTTGCTGTTTTTTACTGACTTGCTCTTTTGCGCAGGTTTTACACAAGATTTTGTAAAATGTACCTAATGCAGGTATAAATAACGCCCAAGAACATTTCATTAAATATTTCAATACAGAGAGCCATCATGAAAGCAGCTGCATATTTTACCGCATTATTGTCCGCATTAGTGCTATTAGGTTGCGCGACGCCGGCCTCTACATTTCAGGAAATCAGTGATGCGCGCTCTGCTGTAACCCAAGCCGCAATGCAAATGGCCAATTGTCGCTGTGAGGATAGTGCTGCTGCGTCACCTTGCGCGTGTGACGTTTTGAAAGAAGCACAATCAGAAATTAGCCGAGCAGAAGCTTTGCTTCACGATGGTGATCAAGTCGCTGCATCCCAAGCAGCACACAAAGCGTTACTTTATAGCCAAAACTTACTTCGCGAACTACATCATGGCGCAAAAAATTAATGTTCTTATCGTTAGTGCGGACGCATTAACAGTCAGTGTAATACCAGTTGATGAGCAAAAAAATTGCGCTCGCTGCGAAGCTGGCCAAGGTTGTGGCAGTATGCCGTGGTTTCGAGGCTTATTTCGCAACCGCCATGCTCTCAAACTCCCTCAAACCACGCCCCCCATGGCTGAAGGCGATAGCGCCACACTGAGCATTGCCACCGATACTCTCAATAAACTCAGTTTCTTTACTTATGCTATACCCTTACTGAGTTTCATCACTACTCTATGGCTCAGCCAAGCAATTTCGGAAGGATTGCAGCTTATGGGTGCACTCTTGGCTATGGTTATCACTTTCTTTATCAGCCACCGTTATAGCAGCAGTATCTTGCACAAAAAACTCTACCTGTCTGTTGACCAAGCCTCATCACCTAAAATTTACCCCTTTGGCTATTCAAAAAGGAATAATCTTTAGTTGATCTATTTATACCTAAGTTGAGCATAGTAAAGCTTATTACCGCTGGTGATAAAGCAAATATCAAAAAAATTACAGCTTTAACATCGCCCTATAAAAATAGAGTATTGATAATTAACTTAAAAGTAATGATAAAATTAATATTCAAACGATACTAATGACTTCAAATTTTTCTCAGTAGCTTCAATCGGCTTTATCTACCGATTTTGATCGTTCTTGAAAGATATCAGGGCAGCAGTGATGCTGCCCTTTTTTGTTTCACCACCCAATCTCCACATTAATCGTTTGCTTGGTGTAAAATTACGTATTTTCTAACTGGACTGGATTAGTCATGCCGCATCGTCTGTTTATTGCCAAACGCGCTGAATTTACCCACCTCACTGCTCTTGCATCCCGTTTAAGCCAGCAGCTCAGCCTTCCCGAGCTTAATGCTGTGCGTAGCGTGGTTATTTATGACGTCCACAACTGTCCTGAATCATTACTCGACACTGCCATCAGCAAAGTTTTTGCCGACCCTGTCAGTGATGAGGTTATTAATGAATTACCAGCTGGTGATTTTTGCTTCGTTGTCGAGCCCCTTCCAGGTCAATTTGATCAGCGTGCTGACTCAGCCGAGCAATGCCTGCGTCTGATTGATGAAGAATTTAACGATACAGTCGTTACAGCAGCGACTGCTTATATTTTTGAAGGAACATTCAGTGCCGAAGAGCAACAACGCCTTAAAGACCACTTCATTAATCCGATAGAAAGCCGCGAAAAAGACCTCAGCGACATGCGCCTACCTGAAGCAGGTAATCCGGATCCTGTGCCACGCTACGAAGGCTTTAACGACCTCGACAAGTCAGCATTAAATGAATGGCACGAAGCCCACGGCCTTGCCATGACACAAGCCGACCTTGCTTTGGTACAAAAGTATTTCCGTGAGCAAGGCCGCGTTCCGAGTGAAACAGAAATCCGTGTGCTCGATACCTACTGGTCAGATCACTGCCGCCACACCACCTTTACCACCGCTATTGAGGAGGTAAATCCACCACAAAGCAACTTTGGCCAGTTTTTAGCACAAGAGCTCAATCACTATCAGAATATGCGCCAAAGCGTTTACGGTGAAAAAGCTGCTACACGCAGCGATACACTGATGGATCTGGCTACTATTGATGCCAAATATCTGCGCCAAGTTGGGAAAATCGATGATGTTGAGTTTTCTGCTGAAGTGAATGCTTGCTCTGTTTTCATCAATGTCGATGAGGATGGAGAAAGCAAAAAATGGCTGTTGCAATTCAAAAATGAAACCCATAACCACCCAACTGAAATTGAGCCTTTTGGCGGCGCGGCAACCTGTATCGGTGGTGCGATTCGCGACCCCTTATCCGGCCGTGCTTTCGTCTATCAAGCTATGCGTCTTTCAGGCTCAGCAGACCCTCGTGAAGCAGTAACTGATACCCTTGAAGGAAAATTGCCGCAAATCACTATTGCTGAAGGTGCAGCTGCCGGCTCATCGTCTTACGGTAATCAAATTGGCTTGGCGACCGGGCAAATCGTCGAAGTTTATCACCCGGGTTACAAAGCGAAGCATATGGAAGTCGGGGCTGTGGTTGCTGCGGTACCAGCCGAGCACGTCCGCCGTGAAGAACCAACAGCTGGTGATGTCGTATTATTACTCGGTGGAGCAACAGGTCGTGATGGTTGCGGCGGTGCTACCGGTTCATCACGCGCGCAGCACGGCGAATCATTGACTGAAAGTGCTGCTGAAGTGCAAAAAGGTAACCCACCAGAGGAGCGTAAATTACAGCGCTTATTCCGCCACCCTGATTTTGCCAAACGGATCAAACGTTGTAACGATTTTGGTGCAGGTGGTGTTGCTGTTGCCATTGGTGAACTCGCCGATGGTTTACATATTAACTTGGACAATGTACCAGTTAAATACCAAGGCTTGTCAGGAACTGAGCTAGCCATTTCTGAGTCCCAAGAGCGCATGGCAGTAGTCGTTGATGCTGATGACGTTGCAGTCATGCAGCGTCTTGCAGCCGAGGAAAACCTCACAGCCAGCCACGTCGCGACTGTGACTGATGACAACACCCTGACGATCGTTTTCCAAGGTGAAACAATTGTCTCGCTTGACCGCGAGTTTCTCGATACAGCCGGCGCACCGAGCACACAGTCTGGTGTCAATTTACACAATCCAGATTTCTCAGCCAGCCCTCTCAACACCCCACAACCAACGGATGATTGGCGTACTGCACTTAATGAGCAGCTGGCTTCGCTCAAGTATGCTGATCAGCGAGGCCTTGGCGACCGCTTTGACCACAGCGTTGGTGCAGCTGGTGTGTTATTACCATATGGTGGAAAAACTCAGCGCGCCCCTGCAGAAGCATCCGTCTATGCTCTGCCCACCGAAGGACATACAAATACAGCTTCAATTCTCGCCTACGGATTTGATCCCGACCTGAGCGCATGGAGCCCATATCATGGTGGCGTCTATGCAGTCGTTGAGGCAACGGCACGTTTGGTCGCGTGTGGTGGTAATGCTCAACGAGCACATTACTCCCTGCAAGAATATTTCCGTCGCCTTGGTGAGTGCCCTGATAACTGGGGCTTACCATACAGTGCCTTACTTGGCGCACATCATGCGCTCAATGCCTTGGAACGCGCTGCTATTGGCGGCAAGGACTCAATGAGTGGTAGCTTTAACGAGCTGCATGTTCCACCAACATTGATCGCTTTCGCCGTCGGTACTGTCGATACGCACCACGTAGTCAGTCCTGAATTCAAGGATGCAGGACATCAGCTTTACTGGCTGCGTTGCCCACAAAATGAACAGCAACTCCCGGACTTCGCAACTTTCTGCAAAAATAACGCTTTCTTGCATCAAGCGATTGCTGAGGGCAATGTGCAAAGTATCCGCAGTATTCGCCATGGTGGCATTATTCAGGCAATTTACGAAAGCAGCTTAGGCAATAACATTGGCGTTGAAATAGAGCAATTAAATGATCTATTTACAGCAGAATACGGTGGTTACTTAATCAGTGCCAAAGGTGGCTTGGGTATTGCCGAGAACTTGCACAACATTGGCTATACCATTGCCGAACAAGAGCTGCGCATTAATGGCTACACTGCCGAGATTGATGCATTGCACCAGATTTCCGCCGATGTTCTTGCTGAGGTTTACCCACTTTATGAAGATACGCCAGATGAAATGATTGATTTGGCGACCAATGCGCAACGTATTACCTTCAATCCAGCAAAAACTGCACAGCCACGCATCTGCATTCCCGTATTCCCGGGAACGAATAGTGAGCTCGATACCGCACGAGCATTTCGCCGTGCCGGTGGCGTTATTCAGGAAACGGTAATCCGAAACCGCAACCACAGCGACATCAGCGCCTCTATAAAACAGCTGGTCGATAACATCAACAACAGCCAAATTCTCGCTTTAAGCGGTGGCTTTAGTGCAGGTGATGAGCCGGATGGTTCAGGCAAATTTATCGTTGCAGTATTATCCAACCCATCTGTTGCTGAGGCTGTAGAATCCTTGCTGGAGCGCGATGGGCTTATCCTTGGCATTTGCAACGGCTTCCAAGCACTGGTTAAGTCCGGATTACTGCCTTATGGAAAAATTGCCAGCCCACAAGCTGGTGACCCTACTTTGACCCACAACCGCATCGGCCGACATATAGCGCGTGTTGCAACCACAGCCGTTGCCAATAATCACAGCCCTTGGCTTCAAGACTTTACCATTGGTGAACAGCACGACGTTGCCTTCTCACACGGTGAGGGGCGCTTTACTGCGAGTGATGAGTTATTGCAACAGCTTATTGATAATGGGCAAATCGCTACTCAGTATGTCGATTATAACGGCCAAGCCAGTATGTCGCCGTTATACAATCCCAATGGCTCATCGCTAGCCATCGAGGGAATTACTAGTACTTGTGGGAAGATATTCGGTAAGATGGGGCACAGTGAACGCCACCAGCAGCACGGACAACAAAACTACCCCAATTTCCGGGGGCAGGATATTTTCCTTGCGGGTGTACGCGCATTCACCTAAGGATAACCTTAAGATTTATGGAGAAATTTATGAGTAATGAAGCAAAAGCACAGGAAGTACTTGATCAGCTCATCTCTGAGAATCAAGCAAACAACTTTGAAGGTATTGACCGCTCCGAAGCTGGCATTGCCGAACGTCGTAGCCGCATGAATATTGCTGGCGGGAAGGACAAAGGCAACTCTGAATTTGGCCGTAAACTCGAAGATCATGTGATCAATGGGGACATCACCAGCCAGCAATCTTCTAAAGTCTTAATGGCATTATATGGTCTTGGCTAAAATATGATACTTCCGCTCATTGCGGTACTTGGCGGTCTGTGTTTTCTGATTTGGAGCGCAGACCGCTTTATTGATGGTGCCGCTACCATTGCAAAACACTACGGTATGCCGCCTTTATTGGTCGGTATCGTTATTATTGGCTTCGGTACGTCTGCACCGGAGATCGTCGTCTCTGCATTTTCTGCATGGCAAGGAACGCCAAACCTTGCTCTTGGGAATGCTTATGGTTCGAATATTGCCAACATTGGCCTAATTATAGGCATCGCGGCTTTAATTAGCCCTATCGCTATGCAGAGCAGCCTCATGCGTCGCGAATTTCCATTACTTTTACTGGTTACGGGCATTGCAGCCTGGCAGCTGCAAGACCTGGTTATCACCCGAACAGAGTCTATCGTCTTGCTGGTTTTATTTGTCCTACTTATGGGATGGACAATTTACCAAGGCATGAAGCACCCGGAAGAACTCCCTATTGAGGAAGAAGATATACCTAATATGACCATCACAGCCGCATGGCTATGGACGCTTGTTGGGCTTATCGTATTAATGATTTCATCACGCATCATGGTTTGGGGTGCGGCTGAAATAGCGCGCCATTTTGGCGTAGATGAGCTGCTGATTGGGCTAACCATCTTCGCTGTCGGCACATCTCTACCCGAGCTTGCTTCAGCGATAGCAGCGATGCGCAAAAACCAACCAGATATCGTTATGGGAAACGTCATTGGCTCAAACTTGTTCAACACTCTCGCTGTAGTTGGTATCGCCGGTACCATCAAACCGATGAGTGTATCTCCGGAAGTTTTATCGCGCGATATCCCGGTCATGGCTGGGATGACTATCGCACTCATGCTTATGGGTATCAAGCTCTACCAACGCGGCGGACGCATTAACCGCTACGAAGGTGCCCTATTGCTTTTTGCCTTCATCGCCTACAATGGCTACCTGATTTATACCATCCTGCCCACCTCGACCTGATACACATTTTAGGAGTACGTCATGGAAAAAAAAGACCTGCTATACACTGGCAAAGCCAAAGCAGTTTATGCAACAGATGACCCAAACCGCGTCATCATCCACTACAACGACGATGCCACCGCTGGCAATGGCGAAAAGCACGACGTCATCGCTGACAAAGGCGTACTTAACAACCGTATCACTACGCTTATCTATGGCGTACTGAACAAAGCAGGTGTACCGACTCATTACCACGAAACACTTAACGAACGAGAGCAGCTTTGCGAAAAAGTTGAGATTATTCCGCTTGAAGTGATCGTGCGTAACCGTATTGCCGGCTCAATGGCCAAGCGCCTCGGCATTGAAGAAGGCTCTATTCCACCAAACGTTATTTATGAGCTGTGCTATAAAAAAGATGAACTCGGCGACCCACTGATTAATGACGACCACGCCGTTGCTCTCGGTGCTGCGTCTTATGAAGATCTTGATCGCATTTATGAACTTACTGATGAGATCAACCAAGCCCTCGATAATCTTTTTGTCGATTGTGGCATAACCCTTGTCGACTTTAAAATTGAGTTTGGCAAAGACAAAGATGGCAATATTATTCTCGCTGATGAGATCTCCCCTGATACTTGCCGCCTATGGGATGAAGAAACTCAAGAAAAGCTTGATAAAGACCGCTTCCGCCGAGATCTTGGAGGCCTGACAGATGCCTACCGTGACGTTCTCGCACGACTTGAAAAATGGAGCAAGGACAACGCATGAGCCAAATTGACTACAAAGCCAGTGGTGTAGACAAAGAAGCTGGCTACGACACGGTCAAGCGCATCAAAGGCTTTGCTCAAGCCACACACAATTCTCGTGTCCTTGGGCAAATTGGTGCATTTGGCGCGTTTTATGACCTTTCAGGCTATACGCACCCAATACTCGTATCGGGTACTGATGGCGTTGGCACCAAGCTCAAAATCGCTTTTGCGCTGGAACGTTACGACACCATCGGCATCGACGCAGTTGCCATGTGCGTCAACGATATTCTCTGCCACGGCGCAGCACCACAATACTTCCTTGACTATCTCGCTTGTGGCAAGCTTGAGCCTGAAGTTGCGGCCGATATCGTCAAAGGTATCGCTGACGGCTGTCAGCAATCCAGCGCTGCACTCATTGGTGGTGAAACAGCGGAAATGCCGGGCTTCTACGATCCAGGCGAATACGACATCGCCGGATTTGCAGTCGGTGTCGTTGAAAAAGCTGATCTGATTGACGGCAGTCGCGTTCAGGCCGGTGATGCTATCATCGGCTTGGCTTCAAGCGGCTATCACAGCAATGGTTACTCACTACTGCGTAAAATTTTCACTGACCTCAATGAACAAATTGACGGTAAAAGCGTCGGTAAGACTTTACTGACACCGACCCGTATTTATGTCAAATCCGTACTCGATGTGCTGGCCAAGCACCGTGTGCACGGTCTTGCTCATATTACAGGTGGTGGTTTGCCGGAAAACCTGCCACGAGCCTATGGCGAGAAGCTATGCGCTCATATCGATACTGCTACATTGCCGGAATTGCCACTAATGGGACGCATCCAGCAGCACGTCAGTAAAGACGAATGCTTTGGTACGTTCAATATGGGCATTGGTTTCGTTATTATCGCACCGGAAAATGAAGCTGAGAGCATCATCACTACACTGCAAGGACACGGTGAAGACGCGCGCATCATTGGCAACATGCAAAATGGTGATACACCTTTGCAGCTCGACTAAGCGCAAAAACTATCTATCACATGCACCTTAGATGATGCATATGGTTTAGCCGCTTTTACTATGTGAGATGTAACTAACATAGGCAAAGCAAATATCAGGCTGCCAATCAGTTAATGATCGGCAGCCTATTTTATCTTCCCCTTAATTCTTATCGCACACTCAATCCCCATAAATAACACATTGTCAGCACTTTATTTATTTACGCCTAGTGCTCCGTGTATGTACTTATGGAGCTAGAAACGGCCTTGATAAAGCCACCAAAAAGATTACCAAAAAACCAACGAAAAATTAAAATAACGATAATGTTAAATAGAAATGGTGCTTTATTCATTATACTTCGCTGTTTTTCACTCAACCTTAATATAAGAGAAACTCGCGATGCAAAAACAACAATCGTCTAGCACCGTAAACAATACCCGGCCGGGGCGCATGACCCGTTTCCTCAACGGCGTCGAATGGCTCGGCAATCTTCTTCCCCATCCTGTTACCCTATTTGCTATCTTCTGTGCATTGATTATCGTCGTCTCAGGTATTTGCGCCTATTTTGACGTCAGCGTAGTCGATCCGCGTCCTGAGGGTGCTCGTGGCCGAGCTCCCGATGGCATGATAACCGTCGTCAGCCTGATGAGCGGCGAAGGGTTACGTCGTATAGTTGAAAATCTCGTCACTAATTTCACTAATTTTGTCCCCCTCGGCACGGTGCTCGTCGCCTTGCTTGGCGTCGGTATCGCTGAACGTGCCGGGCTGATTTCTGCAGCCTTACGCGGACTGGTACTTAGCGCACCACGCAAGATGGTCACTGCAGTTATCGTCTTTGCCGGCATTATGTCCAATACAGCATCTGAGCTTGGTTACGTTGTCCTGATTCCAATGTCAGCAATTATCTTCCATGCTTTAGGGCGTCATCCGCTTGCTGGTCTTGCTGCTGCATTTGCCGGTGTATCAGGTGGCTATAGTGCAAACTTGTTACTCGGCACAGTTGACCCATTGCTCTCAGGTATCACTCAGGAAGCTGCGCGGTTAATTGATCCCGAATACGTCGTCGGTGCTGAAGCCAACTGGTATTTCATGATTGTCTCAACATTCCTCATCACCCTACTTGGCTACTTAATCACTGAAAAAATTGTCGAACCCAAACTGGGAAAATGGCAGGAAACAGACGCCTCTGACGACCTTGACGAAACCAACCCTTCCATGAACCCACTCACTGCCGAAGAAAAGCGGGGGTTAAAGCTTGCAGGAATTTCTATTCTTGTCTTTCTTGGCATACTCGCACTCACCATTATTCCCGAAAATGGCGTTCTGCGTAATCAGGAAACCGGCGAAATCGCTCGCTCACCATTCTTGCGTGGCATCGTCGTCTTTATCTTTATCTTCTTCGCGATACCGGGTTTCATTTATGGCAAAACCGTCGGTACGATGAAAAATGACCGTGATGTCGTTGATGCCATGGCCAATGCCATGAGTACACTTGGCCTTTATATTGTATTGGTCTTTTTTGCAGCGCAATTTGTCGCCTTCTTCGGCTGGACGAATCTTGGTTCAGTAGTTGCCGTCAAGGGAGCAACGTTCCTCAACGATATTGGACTCACTGGCCCGGTACTATTAATTGGCTTTATCCTGATTTGTGGCTTTATCAACCTCATGCTTGGTTCGGCATCCGCACAATGGGCGGTTACTGCGCCAATCTTTGTACCCATGTTGATGCTCACCGGCTACGCTCCGGAAGTCATTCAGGCTGCTTACCGTATAGGGGATTCCACAACCAACATCATCACCCCGATGATGAGCTACTTTGGCCTGATTATGGCTGTCGCCGTCAAATACAAGCGCGATACAGGGATTGGTACGCTGATGGCAATGATGCTGCCGTACTCAATTGCCTTTATCGTCGGCTGGAGTGCATTATTCTACCTTTGGGTATTCGTGTTCGGCTTGCCGGTTGGCCCTGGCTCTGCAACGTTCTATACCCCTTAGAATTACGCTCAATCAATCACAAGCCCCGCAAAAATCTGGCGGGGCTTTTCTTTTCGTTAAAGAAAAAATTTCCGGCCATGCAAGTATGAATTTCCGCACAATTTATGCCGCATATAAAAAATAATGCAGTTTTGATTTTAATTATCTGATTAGCTATATGAACTTTGCGGTATGTTAGGCATAATCACACGCTTTTCCCACCTTCGGACAGCACATGTATCTGGAAGAAATCACCCTGCAAAACGAGCACGTGATCCTCTCGCCACTGCGCCATAAACACGCTAATGCGTTGCTTGACGCTGCCAGCGATGGTCAACTGTGGAACATCTGGTACACCAGCGTCCCAAGTCGGGAAACCATAGCCACCTATATCAACCACGCACTAACCACACAGCAACACGGCACCGCACTACCATTTGTCGTCATCGATAAACGCAATGGTCAAATTGTTGGCACCACGCGCTTCTACGATTTTGACGACAAAAGCCAGCGCCTGCTACTCGGCTATACATGGTACGCACAATCCGTACAGCGCAGCGCAGTCAATACCTCTTGCAAATTGCTGCTACTGCAACACGCCTTCGAAACGCTACAATGCGTCGCGGTCGAATTTCGAACCCATTGGATCAATCAGCGTTCACGCAATGCAATTGCCCGTCTGGGTGCAAAACAGGATGGTATCCTGCGCCGCCACATGAAAATGCCTGACGGCAGCTATCGCGATACCGTCGTCTTCTCCATTCTCGATAATGAATGCCAACCGTAAAAACCCAGCTCAATTATTTACTCGGCCGCCATGACAAAAGTAGTAAATAAGCTTTTAAACACACGATATAATAAACACTTTTGTACGGTGATGAACCATGACCAGCCAGCACCCGCTTCGTTCTTTGCGCATCGGTTACGCACTGCGCCAAGCCTGCATAACTGAACGCTACAATGGTAAGCGTCTGCTCGCTGACTGCCTCGCTGGGATTACCGTCGGCATCATCGCCATTCCCCTTTCCATGGCGCTGGCCATTGCCAGCGGTGTCGCACCGCAATACGGGCTTTATACTGCTGCCATTGCTGGCTTGATTATTGCCCTGACGGGCGGCAGCCGCTACAGCATTTCCGGCCCCACTGCTGCATTTGTCGTCATCCTCCTTCCTATTACCAATGAATATGGCTTATCCGGCTTACTTGTTGCAACCAGCATGGCCGGCATCATACTGATTCTGATGGCAATACTCCGCCTTGGTCGCTTGATTGAATATATACCACACTCAGTCACGCTCGGCTTTACTGGCGGTATTGCAATCGTTATTGCTGTACTGCAAATCAATGATTTCTTTGGCCTTGATATCACTGAGCTGCCCGAGCACTTTCTGCCTAAACTCGGCACCCTGCTTGGTCACCTTGGGCAAACTCACTGGCCAAGTCTGTTAGTTGCCAGTGCCACACTGGCTACCATGTTGATCTGGCCACATGTTAAAGGTCGCCTGCCACTTACCGGGCATTTACCTGCCGTTTTGGTCGGCGTCATCGTTGCGATGCTGCTCAATCAAAGTGGGCATCCTGTTGATACCATTGGCAGTCGTTTCCATTATCTGCTCGCTGATGGAACCAGTGGCAATGGCATTCCACCAGTTTTACCGAATATTACCTGGCCATGGGCACATGGCGATGGCCTGACTTTCTCATGGACAATGATCGGCAATCTGCTTCCTGCTGCATTCGCCATAGCCATGCTTGGTGCAATTGAGTCATTGCTCTGTGCGGTGGTACTCGATGGTATGACCAATACCCGCCACAGCGCCAATAGCGAACTACTTGGTCAAGGCATCGGTAATCTGGTTGTGCCATTTTTTGGTGGTATTACCGCAACTGCTGCCATTGCGCGCTCAGCGGCTAACGTGCGAGCCGGTGCAACCTCGCCCATTGCTGCTACCGTTCATGCGCTGTTGGTGTTTGCCGCGATTATGGTACTTGCCCCGGCTCTGGCGTGGTTACCGATGGCATCCATGGCAGCACTGCTGCTGATGGTTGCATGGGGCATGAGCGAAGCACCCAAAGCTCTGCACCTGCTCAAAACAGCGCCACTACCGGATATACTCGTCTTCTTTACTTGCCTAGGCTTAACTGTATTCGTCGATATGGTCGTAGCCATTACAGCAGGTGTATTACTTGCTGCACTAATGTTTGTGCAACAAGTTGCTGCAATGACCAAAATCAGCGATATCAGTGAGCACCCCCGCTTGATTGAGCATCCATTACCGCAAGGCTGGGCCGTATATAAAATCAATGGTCCTCTATTTTTTGCTGCTGCAGACCGCTTCCATGAAGCAATCACCACCGCATTCCAGCAGCATGAGGGGATCATTCTATATATGGATGGCGTGAGTATTATTGACGAAGGTGGATTGATGGTACTCACGCGCCTGATCGACCATTGCCAACACCATGGTAAACAAGTCATCATTGCCGACCTGCAATTTCAGCCACTCAAAACCCTTGCCCGTGCCGGCATCCAGCCTGTACCCGGCGTCAGCAGCTATACGCCAACCCTAGCCGCAGCGCTCGAACAAATTAGAACATATGGCAACCAACCTTAAGTACACGCTTATGAAAAGGCAATTACAGTGGGCGCGCATTCTGTACTACGACTTTGATCTCGCCCGACCACATTACTACCCAGCAAGTGCTTTATTTTAGGTGATTAGACACCACCATGACTTTGATATAAAAACACCTCGTTTACATTAGAAAATAGCTGAATAAAGCATATAACTAAAAAATACTCATTAAGCATTTCCACTTAGTGGTATTTATATTGTGAGCAAGTAAATCACCCACCCTGCTTTTAAACCAATAATCAACTAATTCAAGTGCCAATCAGTCAACTTATTCAAACAACCTTGATGATTATCTTTAAGCTACTGGTTTGATCTGCTAATTTGGTTATAATGCAGGTGCTATTAATTTCCTCAGGATGCTCATGAGCGCCAATATCACCGTAATGATTTCAGGCAGCGGCTCTAATCTCAAAGCACTGTTAGATGCTATAGACCAAAATAAAATAGACGGGCAGGTTTGCGCCGTCATAGCTGACCGCGAATGCAGCGGACAACAGCACGCTGTATCACGCCATATTCCTTTTATCAGAGTAGACCGCAAGCTTGATCAAGCCTCCTTCACAGATACACTACTGCGCATGATTCCTTCAGAGACTGATTTGATTGTGCTCGCAGGCTTTTTAAGCGTCGTACCAACTGCGGTCATTGAGCAATGGCCAGGCCGCATCATAAATTTACACCCCTCACTGCTGCCTAAATTTGGTGGTGCTGGTATGTATGGATTGCACGTCCATAAAGCGGTACTCGATGCCGGTGAATCAATTAGCGGCTGTAGTGTGCATTACGTTGATAGTGGTATTGATACCGGCAAAGTTATCGCCCAAAGTGAAGTACCAGTGCATACGGATGACACCCCTGAATCACTACAAAAGCGCATCCAAAAAGAAGAACACCCCCTGCTCTGCAAAGTCGTTGCAGAGCTTTGCCACGCCCTTCCCCAAAAAACTCAAATCAATAAGGATTTCGCATGATCAACGTCCTCATCATTGGCAGTGGTGGCCGTGAACACGCCATCGCATGGAAACTTGCACAAGATACCCGCATCGGCATGATATACGTCGCACCGGGTAATGGCGGTATTGAAGAGCTCGAACATGCGCAAAACATCCCACAAACCGACGTTGACAGCCTATTGTCCTTCGCCAAAGATCGCGACATAGACCTCACATTTGTCGGCTCAGAAGCCCTACTGGTCGAAGGCATTGTTGATCGTTTCAATGAAGCTGGGCTGACCATATTTGGGCCTAACAAGCAAGCTGCACAGCTCGAAGGAAGCAAAGTATTCGCCAAAGACTTCATGCAGAAATATGGCGTCAAGACAGCTGCTTACCAACGCTTTGATGATCATCAACAAGCAAGCGCTTATTTAGACGAAATTACCTACCCGATCGTGATCAAAGCGAGTGGTCTGGCGGCAGGTAAAGGCGTCATTATTTGCCAAGATAAAGCAGAAGCCTCAGCTGCACTTAATGACATCATGCTCGATAAGCGCTTTGGCGACGCCGGCAATGAAGTCGTTATCGAAGAGTTTCTTGAAGGCTTTGAGGCGTCTATCCTCAGCTTTACCGACTGCAAAACCATCCTGACAATGAAATCAGCCAAGGATCACAAAACTATTGGTGAGAACAACACTGGCGAAAATACTGGTGGCATGGGGGTCGTTTGCCCTCATCCGGCAATGACTGATGCACATTGGCAAGCCTTTGAGCAGGATATCCTTGAACCAACTCTTAAAGGCATTCAAGCCGAAGGTATGGATTTTGCCGGCGTTATTTTCTTTGGTCTGATGATCAATGACCGCGGTGTATTCTTGCTCGAATACAATATGCGTATGGGGGACCCTGAAACACAAGCAGTACTCCCATTGCTCGAAACACCATTGGTTGATCCTGTTATGGCGGCAATTGAACGCAAGCTCGACCAGGTCGAATTACAATGGCAGGATAAGCACGCGGTATGCGTCGTCGCTGCGTCCGGCGGCTATCCGGGTGAATATAAAACAGGCTACACCATTGAGCATATCGAGCAAGCCCGTTTCTTCGCCCAAATCTTTATTGCCGGTGCCAAGCAACATTATCAGGAATACATTACCAGCGGCGGGCGCGTTCTCAACATTGTGGGTATAGATGACACTCTGGAAGGTGCGCGCAATGAAGCATACAGTGCAATAAAACATATTCAGTTTAAGGACATGACCTATCGTAAGGACATTGGCGCTTGACATAACAACACCCGACACTGAAAATAACGCTCCTTTAATATATATCCAATCTAAATAATAAGGAGCTTCGCAATGAAGAATAAATGGATACTTGGCGTACTTGCAGCCACCAGCACTGCTTTTGCATTTGCGGCCGATAGCGCACCGGAAATCAAAGAATGTATTGCCCCAGCAGATCCAGGTGGCGGTTGGGATTTTACTTGCCGTAGCGTCAGCAAGCTTCTGCGCGAAGAAGGTTATGTGAATAACAACATCCAAACCGTCAATATGGCCGGGGCCGGCGGTGGCGTTGCATTTGCGCATGTAATCTCAAAGCGTGATAGTGATAACTCACTGTTCGTTGCAGCTTCAACGGCTACCACTACTCGCCTTGCCCAAGGTCAGTTTCGCGGTATGAGTGCTGATGATGTTCGTTGGGCGGGTTCACTTGGCGCTGACTACGGCATTATCGCCGTCGGCAAAGACTCGCAGTACAACACCCTTGAAGAGTTATTCAAAGCTGTTCAATCAAATACTGGCGCTGTTAAATTTGCCGGTGCAAGTAGTAATGGCGGTTGGGATCACCTTAAAGTACTTTTAGCTGCAAAAGCTGCAGGCATCAATGACTACAAGAGAATCCCATACCTGTCATTTAACAATGGTGGAGACGCTTTGATTCAAGTCGTTGGTGGGCACGTTGATGCCTTTACTGGCGATGTATCAGAAGTAAAAGGCTTTATGGATTCAGGTGATATCAAAGTACTCGCAGTATTTTCAGAAGACCGCTTGCCTGAGCCATTTAACGAAATTTCTACAGCCAAAGAACAAGGCATCGACTTCATTGCACCTAACTGGCGCGGTTTTTACTTGCCTGGCAAAGTCGAGCAAAGCACTTACGACTGGTGGGTTAAGACGCTTGATGAATTGAGCGGCACAGATGCTTGGCACGAAGTCATGCATCAAAATGGCTTAATGCCTTTCACCAAGACTGGTGCTGAATTCGAGCAATACGTCATGCAGCAAATCAATGATATTGAGACAATCTCAAAAGACCTCGGCATCATCAAATAAGTAACACTTACCCAACGGGCGTACCCTTTTAGCATTGAGCTATGGGGGTGCGCCTTTTCCCGTATTGCCCTTACTAAAAAGAGAAGCATAATGAACACGCAAAGTAATCAGCATACCCTTGCCGACCGTTTGCTCGGGTTGGCTATGGTGCTGCTTGCTATAGCCTATGGCTATGGTGCGCAGCAATTTGAAGAACCCTTCGGCATGGCTGAAACTATCGGCCCTGAAGCATTCCCAACGATTTTAAGTGTCGTCCTCGGCCTTGCCGGGTTGGCATTATTGATCAAGCCACAAGCTGGGCAACGCTGGCCGGATGCTCGTACTTGGCTAGATATCGTTTTGGTACTCATTGCTTTGATTGCCTTCGCGCTACTTCTTGAAGTTGCTGGCTTTATTATCTCAGCTAGCTTATTTTCATTCTTCATCAGCTGGCGCATGGGAGCTAAGCCGATCAAAGCACTGATTATCGGATTTTGCTACAGCATCGGCTTATTCATGCTATTCAACTACGGACTTGACCTTTCTTTACCTGCTGGATGGCTAGGGGGTATCTTATGAACAGCTTCAGCTTATTGATGGATGGTTTCGCCAATGCGCTTGGCTGGGAAACCCTGCTCTTTGCCTTACTAGGCTGCATACTCGGCACACTGATCGGTGCATTGCCCGGCTTAGGCCCGGCAAATGGCGTCGCAATACTAATTCCGCTGGTATTCAGCCTTGGCTTGAGTCCTCAAGAATCACTGATTCTACTCACCTCTGTGTACGCTGGCGCGATGTACGGCGGGCGCATATCGAGCATATTGCTCAATATACCCGGTGATGAACCTGCATTGATGACCACGCTTGATGGCTACCCAATGGCCAAGCAAGGTAAGGCTGCAGAGGCACTAACTCTATCTGCAATAGCCTCATTCATCGGCAGCTTCCTCGCTACCATTGGCTTGGTGTTACTCGCGCCTCTGCTCGCCAAAGCGGCATTGAAATTCGGCCCCGCTGAATACGTCGGATTGTACGTACTGGCATTTGCCGCCCTAGGTGGCATCACCAGCCAAAACCCAATCAAGACATTAATTGCCACAGCACTCGGCTTGATGATTGCAACTGTTGGGATTGATGCCAACACAGGCATCCCACGCTACACTTTCGATATTCTGGAACTTTATGAAGGCATAGATTTCATTATCGTCTTGGTTGGTATGTTCGCCATCAGCGAACTGCTGATTTTTATTGAGTCGCACGACGTCAATAACAAGTCTATGGTTAAAATGAATAAAATGCGCTTTTCATGGCGTGATTTCACCAACATTTTGCCTACTTCCTTGCGTGGCTCTACACTTGGCTTTATCGCTGGTGTATTACCCGGCGCTGGTGCATCACTTGGTAGCTTCATCAGCTATACGCTTGAGAAGCGCATCCTTGGCGACAAAGGCCGCTTTGGCACAGGTGACCCATGTGGTGTTGCCGCGCCCGAGGCCGGCAACAACGCCGCTGCAAATGGTGCCTTAGTACCAATGCTGACGCTTGGTATTCCTGGTAGCGGTACCACAGCCGTTCTACTTGCGATGCTCGTCTCGCTTAACATCACCCCCGGCCCAATGTTGTTCCAACAAAATGCCGAATTGGTATGGACGATCATTGCCGCCCTCTTTATCGGCAACATCATGCTACTGATCCTTAACGTGCCGATGATCGGATTTTTCGTCAAAATTCTCAGCATTCCACCACGCTACTTAATGCCACTAGTCACACTGGTTGCCATACTCGGGATCTACTCAATCAGCCACAATTTGGTTGATATTTACCTGATGATCGGCTTTGGCGTATTTGGCTACATCATGCGCAAGCTCGATGTACCTGTCGTGCCTATCATCCTCGGCATGCTGCTCGGCCCTGAGTTAGAAACAGCATTACGCCACTCATTAGTGCTTTCTGATGGAAACTGGATGGTGTTGTGGCACAGCCCTCTGGCTATTGGCTTGTGGGTCGTTACCATTGCTGTATTGATCTTGCCAGTCGTTGTTGGGCCACTGTTGCGTGGTAAAATGAAGCAAGCAACAGCGAACAAGGACTTCAGCGATTGAGCATAAAAAAACAACACATTGAGGCACTGTTAAGCAGCAATGAAATCTGGGCGAAGAAATTCGCCCAGGATAACCCCGGTATCTTCGAAAAACTAAGCGCCCAGCAAGCACCACAATATTTGTGGATTGGCTGCTCGGATAGCCGCATCCCCGCCAACGAAGTGATGGGGTTATTACCCGGTGAAGTATTCGTTCACCGTAATATAGGCAACCTCGTTCATTCAATGGACATCAACTGCCAAAGCGTCATCCAATTTGCCGTCGAACAACTTGGCGTACAAGACATCATCGTCGGTGGGCACTACGATTGCGGCGCAATCAAAGCAGCGCTCTCAATGCAAGATTTTGGCATGCTCAATAACTGGCTACGCGAAATCAAAGACACTTACACTGAGTATACTGGTGAATTTCACCTCATGACTGCGCAGCAAGAAATCAACCGCCTCTGTGAGCTAAACGTCATCAAACAAGTGCGCAACGTATGCAAATCCAATGCCGTACAGCGCGCATGGGCAAAAGGACAAAAGCTCTACGTGCATGGCCTAATTTACGGCGTGCACAATGGCCGCTTGGTTGATCTTGATGTGTCCGTCGACAGCAACAACAGCCTTGATCAGATTTACCGCCTCAAAGTAACCCAAGCAACAGAAGACGCAGAATCATCCGAATAACTTATATGCATTGAATCCAAACACAATCCAATGACCGATCAATACTGTTACCGAATAACCGAACCAACAGAAGCTGAAATCACCATTAAGGGTAGCAAGTTTATTGCCTATGCCTATCCTGTATCTTCAATCGAAGAAATTGATGCACATGTTGATGCGCTTAAAGCCGAGCACCACAAAGCACGCCATCATTGCTACGCCTATCGCCTCGGCGCTGATGGTGAGGAATACCGCGCCAATGATGACGGCGAACCGTCCGGCACTGCAGGCTTGCCAATTTACAACCAACTGCAATCCTTTGAAGTGAGCAACACACTGGTCGTTGTCGTGCGTTATTTTGGAGGTACGTTACTCGGCGCGCCCGGCTTGGTACGCGCGTACAAGCAATCAACCGAAGAAGCCTTGAAGCTGGCAAAGCGGGTACGGATAGTGCCGAAAACGCAATTTACCGTTACCCTACCGTACCCGGAAGTAAATACCTTGATGCAAAGCGTCGATCAATGGGACATGCACATCGTTGAGCAGATTATGGACATGACCTGCACATATACCCTTGAGTGCCGTAAAGACGACTACGAACAAATCATCACAGGCTTCGATCGCACAGAAATAAAGCTGAAAGATTGAGCGACGAATAAGATGACAACCTCTAGTGAAATAGGCTTGATCATTTCATTATATATTCAGTATAGACATGAGTTCCACCAAGAAATTACATAAGTTTTCAGTGGACACAGCAAAATAAATCAACCCGAATAAAGCTCATAAAGTGTTTAGCTACCTAAGAAGACGCTTTGCGCTTCCCAACTACAACGGCCGCACGGGTCAGCGAATAACCAACGTCACCAAGGTATTCACCACGGCTTGCCACGCTTGGCTCTGCCGAACCCATCGCCACCGGAACCACGTTAATCACGTCGTAACCAGCGGCGTCCATTTCCTCATATGCATCAGACAAGCATTGCGCGAACTCATCTAAATCAACTGATTTTGGGTCATGGTACTCAACTTCCTTTTTACTGAGCATACCGCCTTCTGTTTCCGTGTAGCGAAGCACATTGGCACAAAACCACGATGTTCTGAATTTTCCTGACATTATTTCTCCAATAGTTAACAAAGACTAAAAGTAATTTTCCAGATATTGGTTATCAGAAAAAATATTATATTTACCGCAAGACAATGGACAACATCAATTGTCCTTCACCTACGATTTAACTAACAATGCTGCATTTGTGCTAAGCAATGAGTCAAGTAGCCTACTCGTTCACGCTTGCTAGACTTTGCTAAGTAGCAGCTATGGATAGTCACAAGACAGAGATACTATTGCTCTGCTTGACTATTTGATCCAATTACTACCAACTCCATCACATTTGTCACATCTTTCATCGCCAAAAGAACCATTACCTTTACAATTAGAGCAAGTAGAATCGATTTCATTCAACCTAATCTTATTAAAATGATTATAAATTGCTTGATACATAGATCTTCGCCAAGAATTTATTGAAATCAGTTCATTGTCAGCTATGGGTTTTAATATATAATTACACAATACATTTAAATCTGGTGTACTTTTTGACTGCACACTTAAGATATTCACATATTCTTTTACTGCATTAACTGAATATCTTTTAGAAAGATTAAAGAAATTAAAATGTTTTACTACTCTTTTTTTATCAGCTTGATCCCAATCATCTGGACAGTTAACGTAAAAATTAAAAATAGGATAGTCATCAGTCAAATTAAAAGAGCAGTATATCCATTTTTCTTCAAAATAATATGATTTATCTAAATACGGATGTATTAATTGATCTTCCTTAATATTGAAAAAATTATCTCTTTTTAGCTTGCTATTGCACTCTGTACAAGAAGGAACTAAGTTAATTGGCAATATAGAAAATTGTGGAAAAATACTTTTTGGCAAATAGTGATCTAATGAATCTATACTACTTATTAGACAGTACAAACAACTTTCAGCATTAGATTTTATTTCATCGTATATACCAGATTTTTTTAGATATTGAGTATATAAATTATTAAAATCCTCTCTTTTTATTGCATACTTATTAGGATTAAAATTAATCTGAAAAAGTTCCATATTCTTACCTTTTTCTTCATAATCATCAAAATCAATTAGCAAATTTTCTTTTGCAGCACTTAAATTATCAATAAGTATATTATTTGATTTTATCGTACTTAATAAAATTTCAATTAGATCATTATTACTCATTTCAAGTTTACTTAAAAACTTCATCTCAAGAATCACTATCTCTTTTTTGAATTAAAGTATTTAAAATAAATTTAGCTTCTAAACCAAGTTGGTCATTATATTTTCGTATAATTTCATGAAAACTACTGCCATCTGTAACTGATTTTTCTAATAAATTATAAAATCCTGACTTTTCTACTTCTAATCCAAAAACATCCCTAGTTAAGACACCGACATTTTCACCAAAAGTTTCTATTTCAGGTCGTGATGTTTTCATTACAGAACCAGATCTAGTTAATTTCCATACACAGGATTTTGGTACTTCTTGAAGGACAACAGGTGAATGAGTAGCTATGATAGCTATTCCGTTATAATCAAGTAACATGCTAGATAAAGTTCTAATAAAGGCTGACAATAGTGGTGGATGTAAATGACTTTCAGGTTCATCTATCAAAACTAAAGTTTTTTCCTCTAAATTTGCTATAAGATGTGTAATGGTTAATAAGACTATTACATGACCTGAACTCATTCTATTTAATTTTCTAATAGCAATATCTTCTAAAAATTCTTTATTAATATATCCTAATTCAGAAATATTTATTTCCTTAAAATTAGAGTCAGATTCTAATAAATTAACAGCCTTCAACCATTTGTCTTTTTTGCTATTTATACAAATATCTAGCGCTTTATAAAACTCTTCCCTTAATTCTTCAGTAGTCTTTAATTCACCATTTTTTTTATTATCTTTTAATCCTATATAGAAATAACATGTACCTTTAGCTGGATCTGGTTGATTTTCTGGTGGAATAAAAGTATCAAAAGCACTAAATGATACTGTAACTAATCTACTAAAATAGTCTGTACTTATCGGATATAAATCACGTCCCAAAATATTATAATAATTTTCATAGAAGCTTACATTATTATTATATTCTTTATTAACAATAGATTTTACCATATTATTTAGAATACTGGTTTTGCCAATTCCATTTCTCCCAATAATTGCATGAATATTGGTACTTGGAATCGAATTTGCCTTAACACTAAATTCAAGATCAATATCTGAAAAATCTTTTAATTCTCTTCTTAAAAAAGAAAAATTATAATCTGTTAATTCAGCTTTTCCATCAATTATTCTTTTAAACTGTCCCTTGATCGTTGATAGACTAGTGAAGCGCAAAAGAGAAGTAGAAAAAACATTTTCATCAATTATTTCTTCTATTATATTTTCACAGTAGACTATATCTCTAACCTTCATTAAAAAATAATTTTTTATAGGATTCGGTAATTTAACTATATTTTTATAGTAATCAGAATCCCCCCCTACTGAAAAAAAATCTCCATTCAACTTACTACTAATATCAGTATTTTTAATAAATTTTTCATGAGTATCAATTGCTTGCCCTTTAAATCCTATTTTTAAGCTCCCTATATTGTGTACTTTTCCTTTTTCATCATAGATAACTAAGTAAAATTTTGTTTTAAAACCAAAATCATCCCAATTGTCTTTTATTAAGAATGCAATATTTTTTGGGTTTGTTTTTTCATCAAAATAGTCGACTATTCTTATCTCCATAAATTCACTCTTTAATATAATAATTAGATAAATAGTTCATTGAAACCTTTCCCCTCACGCCAACCTCTTGCGCAAATACCTGCACGCGGTATTCTTCCAGCATATAGAAGTATTCAAGCAGTTGCATTTGTTTTTGTGCATCATTGGCACGCTCTAGTGGTTTACTGATGTTGAGATTTTTCAACCACTGTTCGAGTTTGTCGTCCCATTCGCTGATGTCTTTTTGTCGTTGCATGTCTTTGAGCGGTTCGCGGTCGAGTTTGTCGAGGCGTTTGTCGATGGCTTTGAGGTAGCGTGCGAGGTCGGGGATACGTTTGGCCGGTGTTTGGCGGATGAAGCCGGGGAAGATAAGGCGGCCGAGTTGACGGCTGATGTCGGCTTTGGCACTTTTGTGCTTGACGCTGCGTAGGCGCTCATTGATGCGGCTGTAGGTTTTGAGAATCTCGGCGAGTTGTTTGCCGAGTTCGTTGGCGCTGCTGACGAGGTGTTGTTCCCCTGCTGCGAGTGCGACATCAAAGGCTTTTTGGCTGCGCGGGGTTTCGCCGTGCAAGCAGACGCGCTCAATCAGGGCGAGCATGATGTCCTCGAACAGATGGATATTGTTACTTACTTTGCGGTAATGCAGGCTCATTTCGGTGTAGCCGCTAAGGTTCTTTTTCAGGTACTTGATTTTGCCGTGCAGTTTTTCAGCGAGTAACTGAATAACACCTTCGCGGTGCAAGCGTGCGGCACGGTCGGCATCGTCGTGTAAACGCAAATAGATTTTTTCGTCTTCAACGGTCAGTGCAGGATAGCCGATGATACCGCCTTTCATGCGCTCTTGTTCGGGCAGCTTATCCCACGTCCAGTCGCTGACGGGTTCATCGGTGCCGCTGAGTTTGCTGTTGCTGCGTTTCTGGAATTGCTCGGCGGCGTGTTCACCGTGCTCTGCTTGCAAAGCAGCGAGATCGCGCCCTTCGGCAACACCGCGCTTTTTTGCATCGATGATGCGGAAATTCATGCGCTGATGGTCGTCGATTTTATCGAGGTCAAAAGCATCTTCCGGGATGTTGAGCCCTTTCATTTGCGCGATGTGTTCACGAATAGCAGCGAGCAAGGGCTGGTCTTGGTCGCCGTCAAGCAGGCGCTCGTGGATAGCACGGGCAAAGTCAGGAATCGGCACAAGCTGTCGCCGCCATACTTTGGGCAAACGGCGCAGAATTGCTTCGATTTTTTCTTCGAGCATGGCAGGAACGAGGCGCTCAAAGTCTTGCGCATTAAAGGTGTTGAGTGCGGTCAGCGGTATCAGCGCGGTAACGCCATCGGCATGACCGCCAGGGTCAAAGGCGTATTCAAGTTTGAGGTTATGCCCACGGATATGCAAGGTTTCGGGGTAGTCTTTGTGGTCGAGGTCGGCGTCTTCGAGTAGCAGGTCGCTTTCGCGCATGCGCAAGCGGTCTTCGCCGTGCTTTTTGACCCATTGTTCTAGGGTAACAGCGGAATGGACGCTTTCCGGCAAGCGCTCAAAGTAGAATTCAGCCATGGTTTGTTCATCGACGAGGATGCCACGGCTGCGCGTTTTGTCTTCAAGAATTTCGAGTTCGGCGAGCAACTTACGGTTATCCGTGATGGCGCGGACTTTGCTGTTGATTTCGCCGCTAACCAGCGCTTCTTGTACAAAGATTTCATGCGCGAGTGCCGCGTCTTGTTTAGCAAACGGGACTTTGCGCCCGGCGACAATCGGCAAGCCATAAAGCAGGACGCTTTGCGTCGCCATGACGTTACCGGATTTTTTCGACCAATGCGGCTCGCTGTAGCTGTACTTGACCAGATGTTTGGTCAGTTGTTCGAGGTCAACGAGAACGATGGGCGCACAGGTACGGGCAAAGGTACGATTAATATCAACAATGCTCGCCGCCATCACCGCCTGCGGCTTTTTCTTATTGAGCACGGAACCGGGGAAAATGAGGAACTTGCGGTTGCGCGGGCCGGTGTAATCCTGATTTTGTTCGTCCCATAAGCCGACTTGGTCGAGGAAGCCAGCGAGCAAGGCGCGGTGAAGCGGTTCGCGGTTTTCGTCAAGCGGCGCATCTTTTTTGCTCGGCCACGGGTTGAGCTTCATACCCTGTTGCTTACATTCGCGTTCAAGCTGGCGCACCAATTCACGCCATTCGCGCATCCGTTGCGGATTGAGGAAATGCTGCTTCGCCCATTTACGCGCTTGGCTGTTCGAGGTGTCGCGGCGCTGTTGGTCGTAAGCGGCATAAAGGTTGAGCAAGCTTTGAAAGTCACTGTTTTTGTCGGCAAACTCACGCTGCATTTGGTCGGCGTGTTGTTCTTTGCCAAATGGGCGTTCGCGTGGGTCTTGGATGGACAAAGCGGCTAGGACGATTAAGGCTTCACGCAAGCAGCCGCTTTTGTCGGCGACAAAAGCGATACGGGCAAAGCGCGGATCAATCGGCATTTGCGCCATGTCTCTACCCAAGCGAGTTAAGCGGTTATTTTCATCGACGGCGGTTAATTCAAATAACAGGCGGTAGCCGTCGTTAATCTGGCGCTGGTCGGGGCTGTCGACAAAGGGAAAATCTGCGACTTCTCCGAGCTTGAGGGTGAGCATTTGCAGGATGACAGCAGCAAGGTTAGTGCGCAGGATTTCCGGTTCAGTAAATTCGGGGCGCTGCTTGAAGTCTTCTTCACTGTACAGGCGTACGCAGATGCCCGAGCTGGTACGGCCGCAACGTCCGGCGCGTTGGTTGGCGCTGGCTTGCGAGATGGCTTCAATCGGCAGGCGCTGGGTTTTAGTTCGCAGTGAATAGCGGCTAATGCGCGCAGTGCCTGTATCGATGACGTATTTGATGCGCGGTACAGTCAGCGAGGTTTCAGCGACGTTGGTCGCGAGCACAATGCGGCGCTTGGCTTTGGGATGGAATACTGCTTGTTGGTCTGCGAGTGACAGGCGGCCGAATAATGGCAACACATCAGTATCGCGCAATTTGGCTTTGCTCAGGGTGTCGGCGGCTTCGCGGATGTCACGCTCGGTAGGCAGGAAGATGAGAATGTCGCCACGGCTTTCGTGGTCGAGGTCTTCAACCGCACGTACGATAGCGTCATTAATATCGTCGTCCTCTTCCGGCGGCTGATAGCGAATTTCAACCGGGTACGTACGCCCTGACACGTTAATTTGTGGTGCATTGCCAAAATGCTTGGCGAATTTTTCTGCGTCGATAGTCGCCGAAGTGATGATGAGCTTGAGGTCTGGACGCTTGGCGAGCAGCTGGTGCAGATAGCCGAGCAGGAAGTCGATATTGAGGCTGCGTTCGTGCGCTTCGTCGACAATGATGACTTCGTAGCGCGAGAGGAATTTGTCGGATAGGGTTTCGGCAAGCAGCATACCGTCGGTCATCAGTTTGATAACGGTATCATCGCTGTTTTTTTCGTCAAAGCGCACTTGATAGCCAACTGCGCCACCAATCGGCACTTGCAGCTCTTCGGCGATACGGTCAGCAACACTGCGTGCGGCGATACGGCGCGGCTGGGTGTGCCCGATTAGACCACGCGCACCTAAACCCAAATCGAGACACAGCTGCGGCAACTGGGTCGTTTTACCAGAGCCAGTTTCACCACTGACAATCACAACCTGATTTTCAGCAATCGCTTTTTTCAGCTCTTTTTGCGCGTCAAGAACGGGCAAGTCGGCACTCAGTGCGGGCTTAGGCAAGCCAGCCAGGCGCTGTTCATAGGCTTGATGGGAAGCATCGTATAGGCGATCAAGCTTTTCCTGCATATGGTCAACGGGCTGCCCTCGCTTGCTGCGCTGGAGGATATTTTGTTGCAATCGGTAAAGACCAAAGCGGTCTTTACTCAGTACTTGGGTAAGGTCTTTTTTCATGGCGCGCATTATACAAGATGATTGAAGCCATAAAGATGGTGCACCCAGAATAACTATTCTGCGAACCAAAAGATGTGTTGTAGTGAATACTCTTTACTGCTGCTAGATCTATAAATAATGAAAATAAGCAAAAAAAACGCAAACTATTTTCTCTTGGTTATAATATTTACATGATTACTTTCCTCATACAACGATAAGCAACTATGCTCAAGACCATTCAACACGGATTGTTTACTTATTTTGGCAGGACAGCCAGTTCTTTGTTTCCTATGCGGACATGGATTAGACGCGTTAACCCGACAAATTTACAAGCTGATTTTTGGGCTGGATTAACCGGCGCTGTTATGGTCTTGCCTCAAGGGATTGCCTTTGCCTTGATTGCAGGTTTACCGCCTGAATTTGGTTTATACAGTGCTATCGTTGTCCAGCTTATTGCTGGTTTTTTTGGCTCTTCCTGGCATATGGTTACAGGTCCAACTGTTGCATTATCCATTGTTATCCCAAGTATTTTAGGAACTTATGCTGTAGTTGGCAGTCCGCAATATATAGGCCTTGCACTGACCTTGATGTTTATTGTTGGAATAATTCAGCTGGCATTTGGAATTTTCCGGCTTGGTGGATTGGTCAATTTTATTTCACATACTGTCATTATAGGCTTTACTGCAGGCGCAGGTACCTTGATCATGGCTAGCCAACTGCCTACGCTATTGGGAATAAATATTCCACGCGGACTCAGTTTTTTTGAAAAATTTCCGATAATTATTGAAAAAATATCAGTTTTTCACTACCAAAGTATCATTATTGCTTTAATCACCATGGTCGTAGCAGTTTTGGTCAAGCGGATTAAGCGCACTTATCCTCATATGCTATTAGGTATTTTAGCTGGCGTGATAACTTGCTATCTAATGGGTGGCGAGAAAACAGGTGTGGCTATGCTTGGTGCACTCCCTTCAGCAATGCCGCAAATGGTTTTTCCGACGCTTAACTTTCACACCATCTCAGAGCTTTTACCCTCTGCTTTCGCCCTCGCCTTACTTGGGCTCATCGAGGCCGTATCAATAGCACGATCTATTGCAGTTCGTTCACATCAACGCATTGATGGTAATCAGGAATTTTTTGGCCAAGGATTAGCCAATACGATTGGTAGCTGTTTTTCCTGTTACGTCGGGTCTGGGTCATTTAGCCGCAGTGCAATCAATTATGATAGCGGCGCTAAAACGCCGATAGCGCTATTGGTTACTGCGACGATAGTGGCTTTAGTCTTGATATTTATTCCTGAGGTAACAAGGTTTTTACCTTTGCCAGCCATGGCCGGAGCCATTATTTTGGCTGGCTATAACTTATTTGACTTTAAGCATATATTTTTAATCGCTAAAACCAGTAGAAATGAGCTGAGCATCATTATTGTGACGTTTTTCTCTACCCTATTACTCAATCTTGAGTTTGCTATCTACGCTGGTGTCATTTTGTCGCTGATCTTGTACCTACAAAAAACATCACACCCTTTGGTTACACAAGTTGATTTCTCTGCAGTTTATACACAAAAGGACACTGCTGACGAAGAGAATACTTATAAGTCTGCACCAATTACTGTATTGCGAGTTAATGGTTCATTATTTTTTGGTGCTGTTGATCATGTGCAAAATCGTTTGGCTGAGCTCAATGAAGGGCAAAGATGGTTGCATGTCGTAATATTGGCTGAAGGCGTCAATATTATCGATATTGCCGGTATCGAAATGCTGGTTAATGAACGTAACAAGCTACGTAAACGTGGTGGAGATCTGTACGTCATCGGCCTCAAGCCCCATGTGCGACGGAAATTGCGCAAAAGTCCTTATTGGCGCGCCCTTGGTGGTAAATATCACATTTATGAAAGTACCTATATTGCATTTCGTGAAATCTGTAAGTCACTGGAGATTGATAACTACCGCCAGTACATGAAGATACTATTTAAGGATTTCAATAAGCTCTGATTGGTATCCAGCGATCGTCACACGACCATAAATCCAAAGATTATCGCAAAGTTATGAGATTTTAAATGTGCAGCCCAGACTTGCACTATTCGATGGTAAATTTTAACATGCCACATCTTTGCGACTGTAAAACCAGCACTGTACTTGTTATGTGCTGTCACAAATTCAATGAGAATGCTTTAAAGGCTTAGGTAAGAACATGAAATTACGAACAAATAAACATGCCCCTAAAATACTTGCTCTTGCAGCTATTATTACCTTGATAGCAGCTGGATGTTCTTCAACGGGTAACAAAGACCATACTGAAATCGAGCAATCATTGGTTGAGAATGCACGCGCAAATGTAAATTGGCCAGGTACATATCAGGGCATGTTACCTTGTGCTGGAGCCTGTGATGGCATAGCCACCATGATTGTTCTTTACCCTGACAATCGCTTCACGCTGAGAACGAGAAAAATGGGCATTGATATTAAAGACAAAATCAATGAAGGTCGTGTTAGTTGGCATCAAGGTGGCAGTGAGCTGAGTCTTATAGCGGAAGAGCCCCTTCCAACAAGCATAAACCACATTAGGGTCAACCGTGACTCTCTTTCCCTTTATCAACAGCCAGCTACCGCAGAAATGAAGCCAGCTCCTGTAGAGCTTGATAAAACTGGTGCTGTACCTATTCCACCACCGACGATCTAATAAATTAACTACTCAGAAATTGTATGGCGACAAACGGCGATAAGCCAAAGCAAGAAAATATACATTGGCAACATTATATGTTTGCTGCACTGGATAACATGCAGCTATATTCATTACTTCGTTTGCGTACAGACATCTTTGTAGTAGAGCAACAGTGTGCTTATCCAGAGCTTGATGGGAAAGACTACCTGGCAGAAACCCGACACCTTTTAGGATGCAAAGACAATCAATTGATTGCGTATGCTCGAGTATTGGCACCCGGCGTTAGTTACCGCAATCCCAGTATTGGCCGGCCATCAATTGATTACGAAAGCCAAGCTTCTGTGTAATCAATTGTGGCCAGAGTATGACATTGATATTGGTGCTCAATATTATTTGCAAAATTTTTATACTCAGCATGGCTTCAAAAGGATATCTAAGCCATATTTGGAGGATAATATTGAGCATGTTGATATGCGTTGGTCTCACAAAAGCGAGTAAGCCTACTTCTTGTACTGAGTTAAGCTGAGGTAACTCAGCTACTGATCAGTAAAATCTCTACAAATACAATATAATTGGGCAATTCCATCCAGATACCCAAATGAAATTTGCCTTCTAATTCTCAGATACTACAAGCGCTGGCGCCTCGCCTCAAATAGCATGACACCGCAAGCCACCGATACATTGAGGCTTTCCATGCGCTCATCAATCGGAATCGCGGCTAAATAGTCGCACTGCTCACGGATGCCAAAGTGAATACCATCACCCTCATTACCAACGACAATAGCTAGTGGTAAATTGAGATCGATATCATACAGCGGCTGAGCAGCTTCACCAGCACCACCGACAACCCAAATCCCTTGTGCTTGCATGGCTTCAATTTCACGGCGCAAATTAGCTACTTTGAATACAGGTACAATTTCGGCACCACCACAAGCCACTTTACTGACAGTAGCATTGACGTCGACGGCACGACTACTCGGAATAAGAACAGCATCAACACCTGCAGCTGCAGCACTGCGTAAGCAGGCGCCTAAATTGTGGGGATCTTGAATACTATCGAGAACAAGAATCAATGGTTTATTGCTGCCAGCAATGGCATCTTGCCAACAGCTAGCCTCATGGCCTACATCACATAGTGCAGCAACGCCTTGGTGGCGTACACCTGGAAGCAGCATATCAATCTCATAACCAGCAACTTGCTTAATCTGGGTGCCTTGTGCTTTAGCAACGTCGCATAATGCTGCAATACGCTTGGATTGCTTGTGCTCTGCAATCAACAATTCGTGCACACGCCCTTCTTCTATTGCTTGGCTGACGGCATTAATGCCACCCAGCCAGTGTTCACGTTTACTCATGAGTCACATTTCTTACTACGCGACGAACGCTTGCGCCCTTTTGATTTAGTCGCTTTTGTTGCTTTTCCCGTACTGCTATCGGCATTACTTTTGCGTTTTGCAGCCGGTTTACGTCGGGTTTTGTCATTGGCTTTTACAGCAGGCTTTGCTTTTTTACTACCTGCTTTTACTTTGCCCTTAGCCACAGCTTTACCAGACCTCCCTTTTGCTGCATTAGCAGCAGCAGAGCGCCCTTCATGCTCAATCAATTCGAAGTCAATTTTCTTGTCTTCCATATCAACTTTAGCAACTTGGATAACAACTTTATCCATCATATGGAACACACGACCACTGCGCTCGCCGGTCAAGGTGACTGTGTCGCTATCATAGTGATAATAATCGCTGGTCAAGGTTGAAATATGCACTAAACCATCGATGAAGAATTTTTCCAGCGTGACAAAGAAACCAAAGCTGGTGATATTGGCAATTTGTCCTTCAAAAGTTTCACCAATATGATGGCTCATGAACTCGCACTTGAGGAAATCCATTGCATCGCGAGTCGCATCATCAGCGCGCCGCTCGGCCATCGAACAATGCTTACCCATTTCAGCCATCGCTTCAGGTGAATAGCGGTAATTTTTACGTTTCCCACCCCGCAAAATGTGGCGAATAGCACGGTGCACAAGCACATCAGGGTAGCGGCGAATCGGAGAAGTAAAGTGTGCGTAATTTTCCAGCGCCAAGCCAAAGTGACCACGGTTTTCTGGGCTATACACAGCCTGAGCCATCGAACGCAAAACCATTTTTTCCAGTAAGTGGCGGTCATCTCGTTCGCCAGCTTTATCAAGCAACCATGAGAAATGTTTTGGTTCAATTTTATCTGCTGCATCACCGCGCCAGACCAAGCCAATCTTGCCGATAAACTCGAGCAGTTTAGCCAAGCGCTCTTCACTCGGATCGTCGTGTACACGATACAGCGCCGGCATATTGTGCTTTTGCAAGAATTTTGCAGCCGTGACGTTGGCGATAATCATGCACTCTTCAATCAACTTATGTGCTTCAAGTCGTTCACGCGCACTGATCGATTCGATCTTGCCTTCGCTATCATAGTGGAATTCTGCTTCTTTAAAGTTAAACTCGATAGTATGCCGTGCTTTGCGTGCTGCAAGTAGCAGATCATACACAGCTTTAAGATTTTCAAGAGGTTCGAGTAATTTGGCAAAGCTGCGCCGCAAGTCCTCATCTCGTTCAAAGAGTATTTTCTCAACCGTTTCATAGGTGAAGCGCTCATGAGAATGGATAACAGCTTCATGAAATTTTGAACGACGGACGCTACCATCCGGGCCAATCGTCATCTCACAGACCATAACCAAGCGGTCGACGTTAGGATTGAGCGAACATAGGCCGTTAGATAGTTTCTCTGGCAACATCGGAATTACTCTGTCTGGAAAATAAACAGAGGTTGCGCGGTTATAGGCTTCCTTATCGAGTGGTGAATCCGGCTCAACGTAGTGTGATACGTCCGCAATAGCGACATATAAACGGTAGTTTTCGCCACGCTTTTCAGCGTAGACAGCATCGTCAAAATCACGTGCGGTAATGCCATCAATAGTTACCATGGGCAAGTGGCGCAAATCCATCCGCCCTTCATAGTCACTCTCGGTCAACTGCTCAGGTAAGGCTTCACTCTGGGCAATCGCATCTTCGGGGAACTCACTCGGAATATTGTGGTTTTCAATTGCAATGGCAACTTCCAGACCTGCTGCTAATTCACTACCCAACACTTCAACTACTTCACCAACGGCACTTTGCTGCCCCCGGCTTGGGTATTCAAGAATATTAGCAACGACAATTTCACCTTCTTTAGCGCCACTCAGAGCATCAGGGGCGACAATCACTGTATTAGTCAGGCGGCGGTTTTCAGGTACGACAAACCACAATCCTTGACGACGTTGTAGCTTACCGACCACACGTTTTTGCGCACGTTGAAGAATTTCAACCGGCGCATAATCCTTACGCCCTTTTTGATCAACAAACTTAACTCGCGCTACAATTTTGTCACCATGCATTAATTCCTGCATGTATTTTGGTGGAATAAAGCCATCCGGCTCATCACCTTCTGGGCTAAAGAAACCATAGCCTTCAGGGTGGGCAATAACATGTCCGGTCAATAGATCCATTTTTTTAGTAATACCAATGCGCCCTTGGCGGTTACGCGTCAGCTGACCTGATGAAATCATTGCTTTAAGCCGATGAGTCAGGTGTTCACCCTGCTCTTCATCTAAATCAAAAGCATCCACTATCTGAGTTGTGGTTAAAAGTTTGCCGTATTCTGACATCCATTGCAGGATGAATTCGCGGCTAGGCAAAGGGTATTTGCCATATTTCTGCTGTTCTCTGGCATGGTAAGGATCTTGCGCCTGCCAGTTGTTTATTTTTTTTATCATATATATTTCTCCATACAATAAAAGGCCGCGCAAGGCGGCCTTTTACGATTAAATAAGTAGCTGATCTTTGATGATCGTATGCCTACGTTCGGCCCCCGTAGAGACCATGACGATTGGTGTATCAAGCCATTCGCTTAGTTTATCCAAATAGCTTTGTGCAGCTTCGGGTAACTGATTGTACTGATCATGACCGATGGTACTTTGTTGCCATCCTGGCATACTTTCGTAGATAGGTTTGCAACGCTCAAGTTTATCCGCACCAAGTGGTGCGATCTCGAGTCGCTCACCATCAAGTTCGTAAGCCACACAAATATTGATTTCGGCAAGTTCGTCCATTACATCTAATTTGGTAATGCACAAACCATCCATGCTGGAGTTCAGAATTGCACGGCGTAAAGCTGGTAAATCTATCCACCCGCAGCGGCGTGCTCTGCCGGTAGTTGCGCCAAACTCATGACCAACTTTAGCAAGATGAGCGCCAATATCATCATGTAGCTCGGTGGGGAAAGGCCCACTACCAACACGGGTTGTATAAGCCTTGGTGATACCGAGGATATAATCAAGATCGCGTGGACCAATGCCAGACCCACTTGCCGCACCACCCGCTGAAGTGCTCGAAGAAGTAACGAACGGATACGTGCCGTGATCAATATCAAGCATTGCACCTTGAGCGCCTTCAAAGATAATGTGCTCACCCTTCTTACGGTGTTCTTCGATACGCACACTGACGTCGTCAATTAAAGGCAAAACTGTGTCCGCATAGCCGAGCCACTCATCTGCTACTGCATCGGCATCAATGGCTTCTGCGTTGTAGTATTGCGTGAGCAGCACATTGTGATATGCAATCAGCTCAGCCACTTTACGTCGGAAATTTTGCGCATCACAAAGATCGTCAAGACGTAAGCCACGACGTGCAACTTTATCTTCATAAGCAGGCCCAATTCCGCGACCTGTAGTACCAATTTTTGCTTCACCTCGCGCAGTCTCACGCACTTGGTCCAAGGCGATATGACTGGGCAGAATCAATGCGCATGCGGGTGAAAGATGCAAGCGCTCTTTGACCGGCACACCAGCATCAATCAGCTCTTGCATTTCTTTCATCATTGCGCGCAAACACAGCACGACACCATTACCAACATAGCTCTTCACACCTTCATGCAAAATGCCTGATGGAATTAGATGCAAAACGGTTTTTTTACCGTCAATGACTAACGTATGGCCGGCATTATGCCCACCCTGAAAACGCACAACAGCGCCTGCTGATTCCGTCAGCAGATCTACCACTTTGCCTTTACCTTCATCGCCCCATTGTGAGCCGATGACCACCAAATTGGTACTCATAAGTCTTCCTCATGCTCAAAGTGAATACACTCACCAGCCGCGCGTTGCGCCTGAATTGCTGCAAATGCCGCGGCATCTACAGGAAAATTACTTGCTGAAATATTTGTCGTAGCCAAACCGTTATTTGACAGTTGCGCCAATGTTAGCAAATCAGCACTAAAGCCCGTTGCAGGACGCGCACGTCCATAGGCTGCTCCGATACCGTCATATCGGCCGCCACGTGCGATTGTTCCATAATGACCGGCCGCGTAGCAAGCAAAAACCAACCCGGAATGATAACCATAACTGCCGACTGTGCCAAGGTCTACCGTAAATGCCTGTTCCGGATAAAATGCCGCAAGCAAAGCCTTTGATCGTTCTAAATCAGCTATAGCACGATCAAATTCCGCATTGATGCCGGCAAATCGGCTTTCTAATACTTGCAAAGGATCACGTTGCCCATGTGCATCAATCAAATGCTGGACATCCTCAATCAATTGATCACTCAGCCCGGAATCGGCTTGCCATCCAGCAAGGTCTGGGCGTTTTTTACCAGCAAAAATATCCGCCAGTAAATGACGATCAGCTACACTGAGATTTTCACGCGATACCAACCCACTAAAAATACCTGCATGGCCAAGATCAACCACACTATTTGTGATATTCAAACTCTCGAGAATGGAGAGCAACAATGCGATGATTTCAACATCACCACTAACGCCACTAACACCAAATAACTCTGCACCCGCAATCAATGGATTGCGCCGAGGCTCAGTACTTTCGCTGCGATTGCGCAATACCTCACCACAATAACCATAGCGGCTTTCGCCACTAGTCGGTAAGCGGTGCGCATCTATACGCGCTATTTGCGGTGTCATATCAGCACGAACGCCCATCAGCCGACCACTCAGGTGATCTGTTACCTTGCTGGTCTGTATATCAAGATCATCACCACTTCCAGCAAGCAGTGAATCAAGATATTCGACCAATGGTGGCATCACTAACTGATAACCCCAAGAAGCAAGCTGATCAATAATCTGCCGCCGTAATACTTCGACGTGCGCTGCTTCCTTAGGCAATAACTCAATCACATCTTCTGGTAATAACCAGTGTTTGCTAGCCATCAACTTTGCCCCAACGTCATACCGAATAACAATATAGCAACTGCTACTGCTGCCATGGTCAGACCAATTTTACGCAATGTCGCAGAAGGCATCTCGGTCAATTGTCTCATTGATCGCTTCCAGGTATCTGGAGCAATGCCGATCATCGCACCTTCAAAAAAAAGTACGATGACCATTGCCAGTAACCATGCACTCATGACAATTATTGGTCAAGAGTGGCGCGGTCGCCACCCTCAAGCGGTTCAGCAATCACTTCCTCAAGAGGACGATTTTCACTGCTGGCTGCCTGTGCAGGGGAATCACTATTGTCAGTAATACCATGCGCCTCACCGATGCCTGCATCTTCAGGTGCTTCTGGTTGTGCAGCTGCAATGACTTCCTCTACAGATTGCCCTGCTTCGGCCGCTGCTTTTGCAAGCGAAACGCCATTGTTTTGCTTATTGCTACTTTCTTCAGCAGCATCATTTGATGCTGCTTCTGATTGCTTTTCTGTATTCCCACTGCTCTGCTCTTCCGAACTAGCGGCTTCACCGCTGCCGTGGAAGTACTGCCAGAACTGACTGTCCGGACTGATCAGTAATGTAGCATTATCACCGGTCATACCAGCACGATAACCCTGCATACTACGCCACAGTTGGTAGAACTCAAGATCTTTACCATAGTGCTCAGCAAAGAGTTTGGCCGCAGTTGCATCTGCTTCACCACGCATGATTTGAGACTGCTCACGCGCAACTGCAAGAATACCTTCGGCTTCACGCTCAGCTGCTGCACGAATAACTGCTGATTTTTCACGGCCTTGAGCACGAAGGCTCTTCGACACGCGCTCACGTTCAGCGCGCATCCGGTCAAAGACGCGATCACGAATATCATCAGAAAAATCAACACGCTTGAGGCGTACGCCAATGATATCTACACCATAGCGCTTGGCGTCTTCCTGAAGAGATGCGGTAACGCTGTTCATGATTGAGCCACGATCCTCAGAGATTACTTCTTTGACCGAACGCAGAACAAATTCACTACGTAATCCGTCTTTGACCAGCTGGTCAAGCAAATTCGAAGCACGATCCAGATTACCTTGTACGCTGGTATAGAATTGGCGCACATTGCCAATCCGCCAAATAACAAAGTAATCAACGATCAGGTACTTCTTTTCATTGGTTAAAAACAACTCGGGGTCGACATCAAGACGCTGCATACGCGCATCAAAATATTCGACATCCTGAATGAAAGGAACTTTCATCTTCAGGCCCGCCGTCTCGTCTGTTTTGATCAGACGTTGGAACTGCGTCACTGCGGCAACTTGGCGTTCATTGACCACATACAGTGAATTGATCAGGATGATCAGCGCCACGATTACCGCAGCGATGATGATTTTAACTTTCGTATTCATCGTTTCGGCCTTTGTTTAATTGCGGGTCGGGCGAGCACGGCTACGCAGATCATTACTTGCATTACCGTTACTGCTGCTACGGGTAGACGAAGATGCTTCTGGTGCAGCACTTCTCATGCCAGAGTCAAAATTACTGTCACTCTGGGTCTGCTGCTCAGAAGACCTGTCACTGGCCACTGCCTTAAGCGCAGGATCATTTCCGTTTTGCAAATTACCTAGATTAATGATCGGTTGGCTATCGCCCGCATCAAGCAAGACTTTAGGCGTATTGCTGTAGACATCAATCATCGTATCGAGATACAAGCGCTGACGCATAACTTCTCTATCGAGCTCATAAGCGCTGAGCAAGTTGTCAAAGCGTGATACAGCAGCATTCGCATCAGCCAGGATATTGACTTGATAAGCTTGCGCTTGTTCAACCATTTCAGCTGCGCGACCACGTGCGACCGGCAGACGTTCGCGAGCAAACGCTTCTGCTTGCAAGCGCAGACGCTCTTCATCTTCACGCGCTCTGACTGCATCTTCAAATGCATCCTGTACTTCAGCCGGCGCACGCGCATCCTGAAGCTCAAACGCAATGATTTCAAAGCCAAGGTCATATTGCTTCAGCGTATCAATAATGATGTTTTTTGCCTGTTGTGGCCACTCATTACGTCGGTCACGCAAAATTTCATCTACAGAGTTGGCACCGACAACTTCACGGATCGCACTGATGACGATATCTTCCAATATATCAACCGGCTGCTCAGCCTGGAATAGGAAATTTTTGGCATTGCCAATACGGTATTGTACCGCTGCACCGATTTCGACGATATTCTCATCGCTGGTCAGCATCTGTCCATTACGCTGGCTGGAAGTACTGATTGAACCCTTTTGGGTTTTAAACTCACCCACGCGCATGGTAGAGATAGAAGTGACGTCTACTTTCTCCACAGAGCCGATCGGCATAGGCCAATTCCAGTTCAAACCAGCTTTGGTGGTATCGGTATAACGGCCTAAAACCGTCTCAACGCCATTTTCACGTTCTTGTACCGTATAAATGCCAGTTGCAAGCCACGCAACAACAGCTGCGGCAATGATCAGGACGACCATTTTGGCCGAAACCGGAGGTAGGCTTGGCATACCGCCATTACTATTACCGCCTTTATTGCCGCCCGAATTGGGCTTACGCTTAATCAGCTTGGCAAAGAGTTCATCGAGATCTGGAGGACCATCACTGCCACTAGCTTTGGGTTTATCGCTTGGTTTACCGTTTTCTGGCCGCTCACCCCAAGGATCTTGAGAGGCCATGGCCAGTGGTGATAACCGGCCTGATCGATTGGCGAGCCATTGGCTCGCAAGTAACACATTAAACATTGGTTGCCTTTAGGTTGCTTGATACGCTTCAGGTCGTTGTGGGCACAATGACAGCGCCCGATTATACTGAGATTGCAGTTGATGAAAACGTTTTTCAGCCAAAATAATATTCAGCCACTGGCTTCCATCTTCTTCGATCAGCTCTTCGCTGACCGCTTGGGCGTCATAGAGTGCGGCACGTATGCCTCCATCTGCAGGGCCGAGATGCAGCCACCCACTGACTTGACTACTGCGGAAATGCGCGACAATCGCCTCGCGCAGCATGTCCAGCCCTTCTCCTGTACGCGCCGAACAAAATACAGCCTCCACAGCCCCCTGCTCATCTGTTTTGATTCGAGCTGAGATATCTTCACGGAGGTCAATTTTGTTATACACACGTACGACAGGAACATCTTTTGCACCGATATCCTCCAGCACAGATTCAACCACAGCTTCGCGGTCAATATGGTCCGCATCACTGACGTCAATCACGTGCAAGAGAAGATCCGCATAAGCTGTTTCTTCCAAAGTTGATTTAAATGCCTCAACCAACTCATGCGGCAAATCACTGATAAAACCAACCGTATCAGCCAAAAGAATCGTCTGTGGGCCATCGTGAGACAACTTTCTCCACGTCGGGTCGAGTGTCGCGAATAGTTGGTTTTTGGCATACACAGTGGCATCAGTCAGCGCATTAAACAGCGTTGATTTTCCTGAGTTGGTATAGCCTGCCAAGGCTACGGTTGGAATATCTCGCCGGCTGCGGCCTTTGCGATTTTCCTCACGTTGTTTGTGTACACGATCAAGGCGGCGCTGCAGCTGCTTGATCCGAACGGCAAGTAACCGCCGGTCCGTTTCTAGCTGAGTTTCCCCTGGGCCACGCAAGCCAATACCGCCTTTTTGTCGCTCTAAGTGCGTCCAACCACGAACCAGTCTAGTTGATAAATGGCGCAATTGTGCAAGCTCAACTTGCAGCTTACCCTCATGACTGCGTGCACGTTGAGCAAAAATATCCAGAACCAATCCGCTACGGTCGAGCACACGTGCATTAAAGCGCTTTTCCAAATTACGCTCTTGTGAAGGAGATAATGGCGCGTTAAAAATGACCAACTGAATATCATTGGCTGCAACGGCCTCGGCAATTTCTTCAGCCTGACCACTACCAATATAGTAGCGTGGTTCAACTTCACCACGGACGTAGTCTTTGGTCCAAACTGCTTCAGCGCCAGCCGAATCAGCCAGTAGGTGAAATTCTTCACGCACAGCTGGATCTGTTGTACGCCCAATATCAACCTGAATCAGTGCTGCACGCTCACCACTCTGTGGACGCTCAAACAATGCTCAGCTCCAGTGCCCTACAGGGCTTGATCTGTAATAAAGTTATCAATGAGATAGAGATCAATAAAATGGATCAGTCGAAGGTGCTGATTTATGGGTCACATTAGCTGGCTGCTCGCTATGATCTTCTTCCTCGCCCTCATCACCAATACGAACATTGCGTGAAGGAACGATTGTAGAAATCGCATGCTTGTATACCATTTGTGAAATATTATTGCGCAGCAGTACAACGAAAGCGTCAAAAGACTCAATTTGTCCCTGCAGCTTAATACCATTGACTAAGTATACTGACACCGGTACGCGTTCTTTGCGCAATGCATTTAGATACGGGTCTTGCAGCGACTGTGATTTACTCATTATTTTTCTACTCCAAGTTTTATTAATTGATGTAGAACCATTACTACATCAAAGCGGCTTATCCTAGCATGAAACGCTACTCAGCTAAACTTTTGTGTGAACTAATTAATACAAAAAACTTCGTTGCTTTATCCATTGTGATAATCAAGCAAAATCAACGAATAGATACCTTTATTTAGCAGAATTTAACCACCAAATTGTCAATGACAATTCGTTTACATTTTTTTAAATCTTCCCCTCGCTTATCAGGAGTCTGGCGCCTCTGCTAAGGATATAACGTCATTTAAATGAATGACTAATCCATTGGCAAGTCTATTAATTGAACACATCTGTCAATGTCATCACAGGCAAAAATGGCTAGCAATTTGTCAGTTAACAAGAATTTCAGCCATGAAAAGAGATGCATTACAGATTAAAAAATAATAGAGCCTACGAAGATATAGATATATTTCGTAGGCTCATTTGGCAAGTTGTTTTCTCACTTATGAGGAGAAAGGTTACTCACCACTACCGATCAATCACGATATGAAGTAATACGGCCAAAGGTACTCTTCATACCCCAAATACCGCGGCGCAAGCATTCAAGCTGTACGATCTGGCTGTGGTCGATAAACATATTAACGTCGATACCATAGTTTTTGATATACCAGTCAAAAACCTGCGGGTCAGCAGCTTCAAACATTACGTTTTCCATACCGACTTTGTTCATGATTTTTGCCGCAACGTCAGTACGCCAAGGATCAGCATTTTCTGTAATACCTTCGGATTCAATCATGATGATTGACGCACCCGCTTCCAGACAGGCATTTGCAGTATCAATCAAAATCTGCGGGTCGCGCGTACCCTCAGCCTCAAGTTCTGCTTTTGACGAATCACCGCCAGCACCAAACTGGATACCAATTTCTGGCTTAGCTTTCAATCCTGCTTTGTGTACTTTATCAATCAAACGGAGTAGATCTGGCACTGGGAGCTGAATAAACCCTGTCGAGAGTTCAATCATGTCAAAGCCGAGCTTTTTGCACTCTGCAATGTAGTCATCAATATGGTGTGGTGCACGCACGAGCAGATTTTCGATCCAGCCACCGGTTGATACATACACATCATGGTCATGGCAAATATCATTGAGCTTCTTCACATAATCTGCCGGCATCAACGAGAATGAACCACCAGCAAATTTGAATCCATCAACATGCTCCCCCATACCTTCGAGTAACTCTTTGGTATAAGTTGGGGTGACCATCGCATAATATGGACCACGGATTTCAGTAATCGACTTCTTGCGTGGTTTTGGATCACGGCCATTCATTGGTACATATAGGAAAGAACGTTCTTGCCATACCTTGGATTGCTCTTTTTTACTCATAAATTACTCCTCAACCTTTTAAGTTACTCAAAATACCCATCAATTCGCGGACGCTTAGCGATTCCAGCTCACGAACAGCACTGATGATGCGCTCACGTACGCTATTGCTGGTAAACGGCTCAGCAAGGCCATTAAACTTATTGATCACCGTTTCCCAACTCATCGGACGGGTGTTAAAACCTTCATAGTCGGTCTTAGTGATGCTGTAAGACTGGCCATTTTTCAGATGGATGGTGATGTCTGTGCAGACTTCCTGCGGGAAGCGATCGGTATATTCTTGCTTTGGTTTAACGACAAAGCGCTTGAGCAAATCCTGAATATCATCACGCAGGATGCGATCTTGCTCGTATTGTGCGGGCAAAACGTTACCATCGATCAGCGCCACGCCAACCATGTACTGCAATGAGTGATCTGCTTCTTCTTTGGTACGAATAATGGTCTTATCGCCTTCTTCGCCACCACCGATAATGTGGAAAGCAACATCAAAAATATCGATTTCAATTTTGTCGATGTCAGATGCTTTGAAGCCGTGCTCGGCTTGTAATTCCAATGCACCTTCAATAGAAGACTGAGAATGGATTTCAGCGTTGTATTTTTTTATGATCGACTTACGCACGTTTTCGAGGTCTTCTTTGCTCCAATCAATGCTGAAGTCGCCAGTGATGGCATCTTTGAGGCCTTTGTTACCTTCAAAGACAGCTTCAGGACCGGTAATGCCACGCATTGCGAGGAAGGCAGAATGCGTACCGATAAAACCGGTATTTGGATAAGCCAAACCTTTCCAATGTGAGAGAGCACCGGTTCTGGTTACACGTAATGCGTTGTTACACGTTCCTGAAATAGCAATAGCATTAGCAGTTTTATCTGCATCAAGCCCAAGTGCCTTGGCAACACCTGCGGCACTGGCATAAGCACCCTGCACAGTATGGTCAAAGCCTTTGGCACGAACCGGTGCTTCATCGCACAAGCGACCTTGCACCTGATAAGCGACAGCCATTGCAGTAAGCAAACCCTTGCCGTCTAAATCTGCATACTCACCAGCTGCAAGTACTGCGCCGAGGTTATCGCTTTGGTGGCAAGTCTCACCTTTGGCCAAATAAGAATCCATAAAATCGAGATAACGCGTCAAAGCACCGTTATACAGCGCAGCACGATCAGGAGAAGTTTTGCCGCCTCCAATCATGGTTGCCAAAGGGTTTCCACCAAAATCTTCAATATGGGTGCGTAAATGGCGAATTGGCTCTCCATCGAGTGCGCCAATACCGACGCCAATACTGTCTAAAATGCGCTTAAGTAATTCTTCACGCGCCTCAGCAGACATCGTGGCTGAATCTGACTTGACGACGAACTCTGCGAGTTGCTGTACTTCAGTGAGATGGGCTGCTTGTTGTTGCATATTAGCTCCTGTTGACTGACTTCGGGATTGCAACTATAATCTAAATGATAATACTTATCAATTAAATTATTGGAGCGCCCTATGCCCCCGTTCAATACCTCATCCTTCACATCCGGTGATTACGCACGCCCAGAAGGCCAAATGGGACTGAAACTGGCTGTACTCATGCACCAAAGCAATGCCTCCATGACCTACAAATCCGCTAATACACTGAATTTACAAGAAGATGACCTAATTCTCGAGGTTGGGCAAGGTGGTGGCGACCATATCGCCGAGCTACACCGCCGCCACCCGGGAATTCGCTATACAGGCATCGACCATTCACATACCTTGCATGCGCATTGTGCAGAAAACGAAACGTTAAAAGCGCTTGATTGCAAATTCGTCGAAGGGAAGGCACGGCAGCATACCCTTCCCTTTGCAGATAACACCTTTGATGCCTTGCTTGCCGTCAATCTGATTTACTTCTTTGATGATTTGGCTGCTATTACCGATGAATACGCACGAGTACTTAAACCCGGCGGCCGAATCGCCATTGCTTTTAAAGATAAAGCTACGCTGCAATCTGCTCCAATCGAACTCAATGGACTGAACCTCTATCAGCCACAAGAGTTACAGGCTGCGATGGAATCTTCTGGCTTTGATGATATAGCCGTTACATCACACAGTGAGGATGTTTTGCGTTTTGATGGTAGCTGGGCTGAAAGAACCTATCACATCGTTACCGCAATTTGCGCCGCCTAATCACAGCACCCTGTTTTAATTAACAGGGTCTGTTGCATCAAAACGGGAAGAATATCGGCACCAACCACAGCGCCAATAACATAATCACTACTTGCAATGGTGCGCCAATTTTGACGAAATCGACAAAGCGGTATTGACCAGGTGCGACGATAAGGCTGTTAACTGGTGAGGCAATCGGTGTCGCGAATGCTGATGATGCAGCAATGGCCACCGTCATCATCACAGGCTCAGGTGCGATTTCAAGCACCTGACACATCGACATCGCGACCGGCGCAAGCAATACCGTGGTTGCAGTGTTGGACATAAACTGGCTAAGCACAGCCGTCAGTACAAACAATAGCGTGCATAACCCAAGCGGTGAAATATCGCTAAATCCACTCAATAATGAATCAACCAAAAGCTGTAAAGCGCCGCTTTTTTCCATTGCAGTGGCGAGTGGCAACATTCCAGCCAATAAAACAAGGCTCGTTTCATTGAGCGACTGATAACTCTCCTTGACGGTGACGCAACCAGACATAATCATCAACATCGCAGCAACCAGCACCACAGTCACGTTTGGTAACAAACCAAACGCCATTACGCCGATCATACTCAGCAAAATGAGTACCGCCCGCCATGCCTTATCTGGATGTGGTGCAATATCGTCAAGCTCAACTGGTGTTTGCAGTACGACAATATCGCGCTCAGTGCCGAGGCGGCTGATATGCGTCCAAGCACCCGCAAGCAGCAATGTATCGCCAGTCTGTAACGTTGTTTCACTGTACTGCATTGTTACCAGCTCTTTATGGCGGCGCATGGCGATCAGGTTCAGCCCGTAGCGCCGTCTAAAAGCAGCTTGTTCCAGCGTTGCACCGACCAATGCACTGTCTGGTGGAATCATAATCTCTGCATAGCCAAAAGCACGCTGAACGCGGCGTTCCTCATAAGCTGTAAATTGTGCACGATAAAGATGCATTGATGCGCACAGCTGCGCGACATCCTCACTGTGCCCATAAATCCACAATGTATCATCTGGTGCAATTTCTGTATTAAGCATTACCGGCACCAGCGTATTGGGTGAATCACCTTTGCGGCGAATCGCAAACAGCGTCACATTAAATCCACGGCGCCATTGCAATGCAGTCACCGTTTTCCCAATCACCGGGCTATCAGCACCAATACGCAATTTATGTAAATATCCGTCTATCTCATAGCGTCGTGCGAAGTCTTCAAGTGATGCACGCTCTGAATCAGCCGCCACTGGCGCTCTCTTGGGCAACAGCATCCGCCCAACACTCAGCATTAAAATAAGGCACACCAGTAAAATGATGCCGCCTACCGGCATAAACTCAAAGAAGGTAAAGCCAGCATGGCCAGCTTCTCGTAGCGCGCCACTCACGATGATGTTTGGTGGTGTCCCGATCAAAGTTGTCATACCCGCAACCAATGTAATCAGTGCTACTGGCAAGAGCAGACGTGAAGGGTGCAAGCTGGCTTTACGCGCCATGGTCATCACGATCGGAATCAATAGCGCAACTGTACCGGTCGAGCTGATACTGGTCGAAAGCAGGGAAACCATCGGCAGCAAGACCATCAGCAAGCGCAACTCACTACGGCCACCAATTTTCAATAAGAACTGCCCGATAAACCCTGCAACACCGGTACGAAAAATCCCTTCACCGACGACGAATAGTGCAGCTATCATCACCACAATTGTATTGCCAAAGCCAGCTACAGCCTCACCCGGTGTGATAATGCCCGATAGCGCCAATACAATCACCACCATCAACGCGACCATATCCATGCGCCAGCGATCAATGATAAAAGCACCTATCGTCAGCGCCAATAAAACATAAACAAACACAATCTGCGCTGTCATTGCATTCTCCGTTTACGCAACCAAAAAACCAATTCCATAATTGCAGCCCACATGACCAACAGGGACAGCCACAACGGCCATAAAAACATCCAGCTCAGCCATTGATAATTTGGATCCATGCGACTTGATGAATATAACCTCAGCGGTGGCAATATCTTCACTTTCGCTTCACCCTGCGCAATGCTTTCCTCAACATCGAGTAACGATAATTGCCACTGCGACCAACCGGCTGAATAAGGCATTTCTATCGTCAGTGCTTGCGCAGCACGTTCAGGCTGTAAATGAAACGTGACCATGCTATCATCGCTATAAGGGCTTAAATAAGGATACAGGATCTGCTGATGCCCATCCTCGCCAGACAGTGCAACAGTGAACGGAAAGCCATTCACCTCAACACAATCAATGCTGTAGCGCTTACAGGAGTTGGTATAAATCTGGTTTTGAGTTAACCAGCGTTGTAGTGAATCGGAATCTTCGACACTAACATCTATAGCCGTTGAATCCCCGGGGAGTGGCCGAAAGAAACCAATAGATTGGCTTGCTTGATCGACAAAAGGCATCACCACCGTTTTACTTTGAATACTGAAATAAAACAACACCATCAGCACTACAAGCAAAATCACACAGCTTGCCCATATCCGCCATAAAATACGTCGCATAACGCTCTCTTTCTTTATCTGTATGTGGATACCACATGATCAGAGAATGATATTCAAAAGAGCAAATGCAAAGCAACCATGACAAATACTTGGGCGCAAAAATAATCTTGCACATCACCTTAAACAAAACGGATACCAGAAAAGCCTGATATCCGTTTTGTGGGAAGCATCGCCTAATTAGCAATTAGTGGGCGAGTAACAGCCCTTTTGCAACTTCATTGCGCTTGACCTCACCCTCGATGCTTTCCAGTACTTGTAAGGCAAAATCAAGAGCCAAGCCGGGGCCGCGACCGGTAATGATATTGCCATCAACGACCACGGCTGCACCATCTTGCAGTTGCGCGCCTTTCAAGTATTTTTCAAAGCCCGGATAACAGGTTGCCTTTTTACCTTCAAGTAAACCCAAACCGCCCGGTACCATCGGTGCAGCACAAATTGCGGCAATCGTTTTACTTGCTTTATCAAACTCTAGTAGCTGTGCTTTCAAACCTTCATGCTTGTCAAAATCAGGTGTACCGCCCGGGATAATCACGACATTAGCAGCTGCAAAATCAGCCTCATCAAACAATACATCTGCATGGACAACAATGTTGTGCGAACCGGTAACTTCACGCTTGCCAGTCAAAGACACCGTTTGCACATCCACTTCACCGCGACGCAGAATATCAACCGTCGCCAATGCTTCAATTTCTTCAAAACCATCAATCAAACACAACAATACATTAGCCATAATGTGTACCTCTTAACTTAACCGGCACGCCAAAAATAACGCACCACATGAAAAAAGACTGGCGCTGCGAAGCACAATGAGTCAATTCTATCAAGCATACCGCCATGGCCGGGAATCATGCTACCCCAGTCTTTCACGCCAATATCACGCTTGATTGACGACATCACCAACCCGCCAAGAAACCCCATGATGGCAATCAATAAGCCCAGCAATCCGGCCTCTACAGGAGAAAATGGCGTAATCCACCACAGCGCTGCTGCCAATAAAGTTGCGGCGGCAATACCGCCGAAGGTACCGGCAACCGTTTTTGAAGGCGACAAGCGAGGTGCAATCTTGCGCTTACCCCACAGCTTACCAACGATATATTGCAATACGTCACTACCCTGCACCACAACCAACAAGAAAATCAGCAATCCAATCGTTGCGCGATAGCCTTCGAATTTCAAATCGAGCAACGCAGGAACGTGTGAAATGCAAAATACACTAATCATCAATGCCCACTGAATTTTGGCTGAGCGCATCAAAAACTGGCCAGTATCACCAGCCAATGAAGCAACAATGGGCATCAGCAAAAATCCGTACACTGGGATAAAAATGGTGTACATACCGTACCACGCATCATAGATAAACCAGTATTGCAGCGGCAAGATCAGGTAATATACCCCGACCAAAACGTAATAATCTGCTTTAGATCGGTAAATAAGGGTCAAAAACTCGCGTAATGCGACAAATGACACCAGCATAAACAAAATAACCGTACCCATTCGCCCAGACAGAAACGCCAATATCAGCACAGCAATCATCATCCACCACGCATTGACGCGCTGGACCAGATTATCCAGCGTCTGCGTACGACCGTGGCGCTGAATCAGTACATTACTGACCGTTGAAGCGACAATCAAGACAACCACTATCAGCGCAATTAAAATCCATTGTTTATTCATTCTTCTTCTCCCGTTTCAATCAGTTTTTCTCGCGCCTGCTCAAGAAATACCGACTTACTCATATCATCCGGTTCATAAGGCGTGCCAAAATATACGCTACATAGCATTGGGACCGGCAAATAACGCCCTTTGGGCAAAACGTCCTGAATATTTTCAATCCATACCGGAAGCAGATCCACATTTGGTTGCTCGCGGTATAAATAAAACAACCCACTTTTAAATGGCAGCAGCTCATCACTACTATTGCGCGTCCCTTCGGGAAAGATAATCAGGCTATCACCCTGTTGTAGCGCTGTGGACATGATAGAGAGAGCCTGCTTTGGATCATCACCGCGATTAATCAGCACCATGTTGAATACCTTCAAAGCCAAAAACCGCCGAATCAGTGTTTTTAACCAATAATCACCGGCTGCAACCGGTCGAACGTGGTGGCGCATAAATACCGGCAACGCCGCCCAAATCAGCAGGAAATCGCCATGACTCTGATGATTGGCATAAAATACCGTTGGTCTGCGCCATATATTGGCTGATATTTTGCCCTGACTACGAACACCTGTCACCAATATCACCAGCAGATACAGCGCGGTACGCATTAATTGTGCCATCATAACCACACCGCCAGTGATATCGAGGCAGCACCATCATTCCTAATCTGCTGTTGATGCTTTTCAAGCCAATTACGATCATAAGCGCCAATCTTTTGGTCGATCTTATCCATCTCGTTTCTTATAGTCATGTATCACATCCTTGTATATCTTTATATTGCGCGATGAATGCGGCGCACAATCGTCAAGAGCAGCAAAACTATTACAACAGCCATAATCACATTCAGAGGCCATGCAATTTTTGGCCAAATGGCGTAAATCACAGCTGCGACGCCAAGCGCCACAGCACGATCACTTTTGCCCATTGGCCCATCATAGTGACGCCCGTTACCATAAACTTGACCCAAGATACCGGCCGCCTCACTGACCAAAGCCAGCATCACCACCAAGACCACCAACATGCCACATATGTTTGGAATCAGAGCAAATGGCAAGAAGAGCGCAGCATCAGAAACCATATCACCAAGTTCGTTCAAATACGCACCCAATACTGACTGCTGATCATGCTCACGCGCGAGCATACCGTCAATTGCATTCAAAGCCATGCGCACAAACATCCATAATGGTACAAGCCAAAACCATACTGGCTCTGTAACCTTCAATGCCAGTAGTGCACCTAGCAAGCAAGAGCCTATCATCGCAACCAATGTTACTTGGTTTGCGCGCACCCCAAGCCGGCATAGCTGTAGAACCATTGGCCGTAGTACAGCCTGAAAGCGTGGTTTTAATGCATAAATGCTCATGGTGCATTCCTGAATAATTTATCCACTTTATATACTGCGCATATGGCCAAGGCAAGCGGCAATATGTCATCACCCACGAACGCGACCACAGCCAAGTGCAAACACAGGCAAGAACAGAAACGACAGTGGATACAACCAAACAGAGAATTTAGCAGGCATGATAAGCAACAAAAGAGTGAGCACTCCTAACGTCAAAAATTGAATAGACAATACAATACTTGAGCGCAAGCCGTAGTAACTACCAATATCGCAGTTTGCGATACAGGACATAACCAAGCTTCCATAAGCCACATGACTGGCGCTGTTATAAGCACCAAATAACCCCATCACGATAAAAAATGCCAAAGTAGATGGATAAATAGCCAATCCAATTGCGCCAATTAGCCCACCATATACACACCAAATAATCACTTTTTTGTTATTCCCATAAGCCAATGCCAATAGGCTGCCCACCATCGCACCTATACTGTGAATAATATTGATTTGCGCAAATACCTTGGGCGATTCTCCCAAGACGTCGTAGATCATGACTGGATTAATTGCGTAGGACTGCAGCACCAAAATATTGGGTAGCATAGCGAGCAATACCATCCAGGTAACCTTTTTATCTAACCACCACCGAAAGCTAATGTAATCCGGCTTTTTGCGAGGCTTATGCTTGAGGTTTACCTCATGAATGGTCAAAAAGCAGATCAAAACTACCGACACCATCAGCAATACCAATGCCGTACAAAGTAAAAAAACCAATCCATAGGCTGAAAAGTACCATGTAATCAATGCAGCGGATAATAATGCAGCTACTTGATCTGTTATTTCTAGCGCTGCATTTATACGCTGAAAGCGCACATGAACCATGGTTTGGGCAACTGCACTACGCAAGTTAAAATACACCGTAAAGTAAAGCTTGCAAGCAAACATCAGTATTGCGGATAACCATACTTTGCTCACTACTATGGCCAAAGCAACCAGTAGCATCATCGCAATATTGAGCCAAATGATGATCTGTTTGCGATGATATCTATCGAGCAGATAACTGTATTTGGCTGCAATCAGCGTATTCAGCAGCAAGCTGGCTAATGTAACTGTAGTAAAAGCCGAAGCAGAATATGCGCTGATAAATTGCCATACACTTAAAATCATGCACATGGATATAGCGATGTGCCCTACCGAAAAGCTGATGATAAATAGCGGGATTTGCTGGGATCTTGTAAACATGACGCATCCTCGATAACGAAAAACCGTTACCAAGCATAAAACCTTAACTTAACTTTAGGTCAAGCGCTATTTCCACTATCATGCTCATATGGAACAATACTGGACACCAAAAAGCCTCGCCGAGCGCACCGGAGTCAGTGTGCCGACACTGCATTTTTACGAGAAGAAAGGATTGTTGTTTGCCTTGCGTACTGCCGGGAATCAACGCCGCTATCGACGTGATATGGCGCGTAGGATCGCATTTATTCAAGCTGGGCAGCGCGTCGGCATCTCACTCGCTGAAATTAAAGCGACGCTAGATCAATTGCCGGAAGACCGCACCCCGACAAGTGCAGACTGGGCTGCCATTTCTCAAAGTTGGACCACCCTGCTCAACGAACGAATCAGAAGGCTAGAAGCCATGCGTGATAAGCTGACCAGTTGTATCCAATGCGGGTGCTTATCGTTAGAAAAATGCCAAATATATAACCCTAATGATCGTGCAGCGCATAATAGCGCGCATCACAATATGCTAGAACCATAATCCATTTGGCATATTCACGCTCATTGAATAAACGCCATTTCCTGTAGCTGGCGAATTTCATCACGCAGCGCAGCGGCTTGTTCGAACTCAAGATTTTGCGCGTGCTGGAGCATATCTTTTTCCAGCTGCTTGATACGCTTGTCTGCTTCGGCCGGTGTCAGCATAGCGTTTGCCCCACCCTGCTTTTCTTTGTGCGCTTTTTTCGCTTTGACAGCAACGTGTGCACCTTCCATCACATCATTGACTTTTTTGCGGATGGTTGCCGGGGTAATCCCACGCTCAAGGTTATAGGCAATCTGCTTTTCACGACGGCGTGCGGTTTCATCCATTGCTTTCTGCATCGATTTGGTGATTTTATCCGCGTAGAGAATTGCTTTACCATTGACGTTACGCGCAGCACGGCCAATAGTCTGGATCAGAGCCCGTTCACCGCGCAGGAAGCCTTCTTTATCGGCATCAAAAATAGCGACCAATGATACTTCCGGCATATCGAGCCCTTCGCGCAGCAGGTTAATGCCGACCAACACATCGAACTCACCCAAGCGCAAGTCACGAATAATTTCCATACGCTCGACGGTATTGATGTCCGAGTGGATATAGCGTACGCGTACGCCGTGTTCCATTAGGTAATCGGTAAGGTCTTCGGACATTTTCTTGGTCAGCGTGGTAATCAGTACCCGTTCATCTTTTGCTGCGCGCAGATGAATTTCGCCAAGCACGTCCTCAACCTGTCGCCCAACCGGCCGAATTTCTACTTCAGGATCGAGCAAGCCAGTTGGGCGCACCACTTGCTCGACAATTTGCCCCGACTGCTCGACTTCAAAATCCCCCGGTGTGGCGGAAATATAAATCGTCTGCGGTGCAATGGCTTCAAATTCCTCGAATTGCAACGGACGGTTATCCAGTGCGGACGGCAAACGGAAACCGTAATCGACCAGTGTTTCCTTGCGCGAGCGGTCACCGCGATACATACCGTTGATTTGCGGCACGGTGACGTGGCTCTCGTCGAGCATCAGAATGGTATCTGGCGGCAAGTAGTCGTGCAGGGTTGGTGGTGGCTCGCCCGGTGCGCGGCCTGATAAATAACGTGAGTAGTTCTCGATACCCGAGCAATAGCCGAGTTCAAGCATCATTTCGAGGTCGAACTGGGTGCGTTGTTGTAGGCGCTGTGCCTCGACCAGTTTATTTTGTGCATTGAGTGCCGCCAAGCGTTCACGCAGTTCATCTTTAATCGACTCCGCTGCTTCAACGATTGTGCCGCGTGGTGTCGCATAGTGCGTTTTCGGATAAATCGTCACGCGTGGAATCGGATCAAGCAACTCGCCAGTCAGCGGATCAAAATAGCGGATAGATTCAACTTCGTCGTCAAATAATTCAACCCGCAGCGCATACCAGTCTGATTCAGCGGGCATGATGTCAATCACGTCCCCGCGTACGCGGAATGTACCACGTAGCAGCTGATGATCGTTGCGTGTGTATTGCAATTCCGCGAGTCGGGCAAGCATTGCCCGCTGGTCAATTTTCGTGCCGCGATTAATGTGCAGCACCATCTTCATATACAGCTTAGGGTCTCCGAGACCATAAATCGACGATACACTGGCGACGATAATCGTGTCGCGGCGTTCGAGAATGGCTTTGGTTGCTGAGAGGCGCATCTGCTCGATGTGCTCGTTAATTGAGGCATCTTTCTCGATGAAGGTATCGGATGCCGGCACATACGCTTCCGGTTGGTAATAATCATAGTAGGAAACGAAGTATTCCACTGCGTTATGCGGGAAAAATTCACGCATTTCACCATAAAGCTGCGCCGCAAGCGTTTTGTTTGGCGCCATAATCAGCGCCGGACGTTGCGCTCGTGCGATGATGTTTGCCATGGTGTAGGTTTTCCCTGAGCCAGTCACTCCAAGCAAGGTTTGCTTGGCTAGCCCGTCCTCCAGACCTTCCAGCAAACTCTCTATCGCCTTCGGCTGATCACCTGACGGCTGATAATCTGACACCAGCTCAAAACGTCCTTCACTCATCGCATTCACCTTATTGCACTCACGTACCCGATATTGGGGCGGGTGCTATCATTATCAAGTACGAAGTACCGGATATAAAAAAGCCGCCACAGAAGTATGTGGCGGCTTTATGCTTGATTGGCGATAAATTAATAACCAACCACGGCAGAGTCGACACGGCGAGGATCAGACGAGCCGTATAACCCCTCTGGCGTAACCATGATTGACTGGGTAGAACCCATTGCCGGTTTACGCGACACGGTATGTCCTTTTTCTTCGAGCAAACGTACAGTGTCAGGGTTAAGTGAACTTTCTACGCGGATTTCATCAGGCGTCCACTGATCATGAACACGCGGCGCATGCGTTGCTTCGGCAATATTCATGTCGTGATCAATCACGTTAGAGATAATCTGCAGAACTGTGGTAATGATACGGCTACCACCCGGGCTACCGGTAACGATAAATGGCTGGCCATCTTTGAGCACAATGGTCGGGCTCATTGAAGAAAGTGGGCGCTTTTCCGGCTCAATGGCATTGGCATCACCACCGATCAAGCCATAGGCATTAGGCACACCGGCTTTGGCCGAAAAATCATCCATCTCGTTGTTGAGCAAAATACCGGTGCCATCGGCAACCAGCCCTGTTCCATAAGAGAAGTTCAGCGTATAGGTATTGGAAACTGCATTGCCGTCTTTGTCCACAATTGAGTAATGCGTAGTTTCATTGCTTTCATATGGCACCGGATTACCTGCTTTGATTTCACTAGCTGGGCGTGCCTTGTCCGGATCTATCGTCTTGCGTAACTCATCAGCGTAATCCTTGCTGATGATACCTTTGACCGGCACATCAACGAAGTCCGCATCGCCAAGGTACTCGGCACGATCAGCGTAAGCAAGCTGCATCGCCTCAGCCATCAAGTGAATTGTTTGTGCGCTATTTGCGCCGTACTCTTTGAGCGGAAATCCTTCCATAATATTGAGGATCTGGATAATGTGCGCACCTCCAGATGATGGTGGTGGCATGGATACGACTTCATAACCACGATAATCACCAGTTACCGGCTCACGTACCTTTGCTTCATAGCCCTTGAGGTCTTCGAGCGACATCGCCCCATCAGCAGCATTGACTGCTGCGACAATTTTTTCAGCTGTTTCGCCCTCGTAAAAACCTTTTGCACCCTGCTCGGCAATCAGTTTTAGCGAGTGCGCCAATTCCGGCTGCTTAAACACCTCACCGACTTCATACAGCGAGCCATCGGGCTTAAAGAAAACGGCCTCTGTACTCGGCCACTGCTTCAGGCGGTCTTGCAGCCCTTCCAGCGAGTTATACAAGCCTGGGGTAACCTCTATGCCCTCTTCAGCCAGCTTAATAGCCGGAGCCATCACTTCCGGCAACGACATCGTGCCGTAATCTTCAAGTGCCTTGGTCAGGCCGGCAACTGTGCCTGGAACACCAACCGCCAGTCCATGAAAGCGCGAACGCTCTTTAACCGCATCACCATTCTCATCAAGGTACATATCACGAAATGCTTTCAATGGTGCTTTTTCGCGGTAATCCAAGGCAATATTTTTACCCGTCTTTGCATCATGGATGACCATAAATCCACCACCGCCAATATTACCTGCGCGTGGTAGCGTAACGGCCAAGGCAAAACCAACCGCGACACCGGCATCAACCGCATTACCACCTTGTTTAAGAATATCCAGGCCAACCTGCGAAGCAATCGCTTCTTGTGTCGCGACCATACCATTTTTTGCCCACAAAGGATGGTGTACTGCATCCTCTGAAAAAATAGCCGCAGTTTCATGAGCAGGTTGCTGCGCTGTCTGTTGCGTTTGCACCAGCGCCTGAGTAGAAGTTGCATAGGCAATACTCGCGCCCAGTAGTGTAATGTGGAATAACTTCATCTGGTCTCCATTTCGTCATAGATAAAAGGATTAAATATATTACACGTCTATTATAGCTATCACATAATTACAAATAGCCTATATTTCTCTATTGACAGAAAAAACAAAAAACCATACCCTGCGCTGATGAAACTCAATACCGTTAGCGAACAATTCGTCCTGCACTGGGGTGAGATGGGCTCACGCTGGGGTGTAAACCGCAGTGTGGCGCAAATCCACGCTCTGCTCTATATCGTTGCGCGCCCCATGCACGCCGAGGAAATCACCGAAACACTTGGCATTGCGCGCTCGAACGTCAGCAACAGCCTCAAGGAGCTACGCGAAATGCGCCTAGTGCAAGTTGTGCATCAAATCGGCGACCGCCGAGATTATTTCACCACATCAGGCGACGTGTGGGCGCTGTTCCGCGTCATCGTGGAAGAACGCCAGCGCCGCGAAATCGAGCCGACCGAGCGCTTTTTGCGCGAGCTGATGGCAAGCCCCGAGTTCGAGCTTGAAAACGATACCGCGCGCAAGCGCATCCGCGAAACCCACGACCTTCTCGCAACCCTCACCGCATGGACAGAACAAATGCTCAAGTTATCGAACAGCACCATGCAAAAGCTGCTTAAACTCGGCAGTAGCATCAAAAAATTATTGAAGTAACTATTGCGGCTAATGTCATTAGTCTTATGCATCATCCTTTAATTTCTCTATTGACAGAAATAAAAGAAAATCATAATCTAGTCTCATCCGCTGATTAGTTTGTTCTCTTCATCATATTTAACACAACTAAAACCAACCAGCGGTAAATGTGGTCAATGGACCTTTTCTTTTAACTATTAATTTCACTCTTTACAGAAATAAAAAAATAGGTGGTGATTTATGATGATGACACTCTCTACCCTTGCCGTTGTGGTTACCGTGCCACTGTTGCTCAGCTTCGCGTGCTGGACGCTGTTTGCCGGTGCGTTGCGCCGTGTAATTGCCCTGCTTTGCCATGAGCAGAATGAGGAAGCCAAGTCGGTTGCCAGTTTGTTTTGGGAACGGATTTATCTAGCGTTGACGCTATTCATTCCGCTGTTTGTGGTGCTGTTTCTCACCCCGACCCTAAGCGACGTCTATTTTGCTAGCAGTCTGCTTTTTGCCCTGCGCTGGTCACTATTCGGCGGTATCGCGCTGATTTTGACCCTCGCTTTTATGGTACGCCGGCAAATTGTCCTCAATCAGCAACAAATGATGCCGGTCATTGACAATAAACCTACAGAGGAACAATCATGAATATTTTACTACTCGGCGGCAGTGGCTTTATCGGCCATGCCGTAAAAGCCAGATTATTGGCAGACGGCCATCAGGTCACCGCACCACGCCATGGTGAACTCGATTTTATTCACCCTGATCTCGCAAAACTAAAAGCCCTGATGCAAGGTCAGGACGCGGTAGTCAATACCGTCGGCATCATGCACCATCGTACGGATTTGCTCGAAACGATTCACCATCACGCTCCGCTGCAATTTGCTGGACACGCCAAAGAAGCCGGTGTGGCACAGTGGATTCAGTTATCGGCACTGGGCGCGGACAGTGATTCACCGGTCGCATTTGTCGGCTGCAAGGGGCACGGTGATGCAGCGCTGCTGCGTTTGGCCGATGATGGCTTCAAGGTAAAAATAGCGCGCCCATCAGTCGTGTTTGGTCGCGGCGGCAACAGTACCCGTGCTTTTTTACGCCTTGCACGACTGCCCCGCCTGTGCTTACCCGAACGCGGCAACTTTACCCTACAGCCGGTTCACGTTGATGATGTTGCCGAAGGACTATGCCGATTGTTACAAAATGACGGTAGCGACAATGTGGTGAATATGGTCGGCAAAACCCGCCACAGCCTTGCCGAATACCTCAATATCCTGCGCGAACAAATTCACGGCAAACCGCCGTTGCGTGTCCATCAAGCGCCTGACTTGCTGGTCAAGATAGCAGCACGTGGATTGCGCGTACCGAGCAAGGGCTTTATCAGCCCCGACAGCATGACTTTGTTGCGCCAAGGTTCGAGTGCAGACGTGCAGCCGTTCACGCAACTACTTGGTAAAGCACCACTCGCTGCACCCGATTTTCGCTTATGAAACTGCTCAATATCAGCATTGCCGTGATGTGGCTGTACAGCGGTTTGCAACCGTTGCTCACTGCCACAGCCGCATCATTGCAATTGCTGGCCACAGTCGGTATCAGCGAAGCATGGCGCTTGCCGCTGTTAGTCACCGCTTCGGCAATCGATTGCATCTTTGCGCTGTGGACGCTGCTCAAGCCAAGCCGCTTAATGTGGTATGCACAGGCGGGCACCGTCATCGCCTATACCGCCATCATCACCCTGTTTTTACCACAGGCGTGGCTCGATCCGCTTGGTGCAGCGATCAAGAACCTGCCACTGATTGCACTGATGCTTTATTTAGCCAATCATTCAGAGGAACAATCATGAATACCTATCTCGTCGTCAAATCCCTGCACATCATTTCCGCCAGCGTGCTGGTCGGTACCGGCTTTGGCTCGGCGTTTTATTTGTTCTGGATTAACCGTAGCGGTAGCGTGCCCACGCAGGCAATGGTTGCCAAATGGGTCGTCAAAGCCGATTTGTGGCTGACCACACCGGCGGGGATTTTCCAGCCACTATCCGGCTTATGGCTAATGCACCTTGCCGGTTGGCGTTGGGACAGCACATGGTTGCTTGCCACATTCGCGCTTTACGCCTTTGCCGGACTGTGTTGGCTGCCGGTGCTGTGGCTACAAGTGCGGATGCGCGACCTTGCCACAGACGCCAGCGCGCACAATACCCCGCTACCCTCCAATTACCGCCTTTACCAACGCTATTGGGAATGGCTCGGCTATCCGGCATTTATTGCGATGATTGTGGTCTATTTTCTGATGGTGACAAAGCCATAGCGACCAACCAAACCAGTAAACCACAGCCCGCCAATGCCGCACCGACATAGCCGATCGACGGAAAACCGAATCCGGCATCAATCGCCAGACCGGCAAGAAAAGGACCAAGCGCATTAGCCATATTGAATGCACTGTGATTGAGTGCCGCGGCCATGGTTTGTGCTTCACCAGCAACATCCATCAGGCGCACTTGCAGCGCTGTACCAAAACCGCCGCCAATGCCAATCATCAGCACCCACAACGCAACCAGCCACGCATTGGCACTGATCAGAGGAAAACTCGCCAGCCAGCAGATGCTCCAAATCAGCACACCGGTCACACTTTTCGGTACGCTTTTGTCGGCAAAATAGCCAAGAATCAGATTGCCCAGCGTCATACCAATACCCATACAGCAGAACACCAGCGGCAAGTATTCTGCGTCCAGCCCGCTAACCGTTTCGAGCAGCGACGCAAGATAGGTATATACCGCGAACATACCGCCAAAGCCAATCGCCCCGCAGGCAAGCGTCAGCCAAATATGGATATTTTTTAGCGCACCGAGTTCATGCCGTGCCTCGCTACGCGCTTGGCGGTACGTTGACGGCACACTGGTCAACAAGCCAATCATCGCCAAAAATGCAACCAACGCCGCCACGCCAAGGCATACCCGCCAATTCAATGCCTGCCCCAGCCAATTAGTCAGTGGCGCACCAATCACCGTGGCAATCGTCAAACCCATCATCACTCGCGCCACAGCCTTGCCACGGTTTGCCTTGCCCATCAGCCCGCCAGCAAACAACGCACCGATACCGAGAAATGCGCCATGCGGCAAACCGGACAGAAAACGCAGTACCAACAAACTTTGATAACTACCGGCAAACAGACAGCCAACATGGGTGAGGACAAAAACGCACAGCATCACAACCAGCGCCCTGCGCCGCGCCCAGTTAGACGCACACAACGCCAACACCGGTGCACCGAACACCACACCAAGCGCATAGGCACTGATCAAATGTCCGGCTGTCGGCTCGTCGATATTGAAATCATTGGCAATTTGCGGCAAAAGCGTCATCGTCGCAAACTCGGTCACGCCGATGGCAAATGCACCGAGCGCCAAAAATAAAATCACCCATGATGGGTGACGAATCGTAGCGGGTGAAGCAGCGTTCAATCTGTTCTCCGAATTCTGCAAAGCAGGCAATTCTACCGCGCGAATGTTACCAATAAAAGTCTTGCACAGAAATTATGGATAGCTGTGTGGATAACATTTGGATAACTTTCTGACGCTATGATTGAGCTTAAATTTTCACCACTGCTCAAAATTTGAGCAGCTATCAAATTTCCTTTTACAAAGGCTTAAAAATCATTTTTTGCGGTAAAAAACTGCCGACAAACTGCACTTTCCACTACAGCTATGGATAGTTGTGTGGATAACCTTTGGATAACTGCCTGAAGCCATGATTACACTAATTTTTTCATTACTGCTCAAAAGTTGAGCAATAAAATATCGCAAAAGCTTAGTTCCCACGGGAGTGCTCTGATGTAGTTTATATTTTCATAATAAACAGTTGTGCATCCATTTCTAGGGTCGCCAACATACAAGTTAATTCCAAAAAAACAGCCACAGGGTAACCAAAAAGAATAATCGCTTATTTTTATGTGCGTGACTGTTTTTTCTGGGGCTCTCTATAACAGAGCGGACAAACACTCTGTCTACTGCGCAACAGTCATACTGTCGAGCAAGATACTCGGTGCGTGGATTCTGCCGTTATGGTCAATGTCGTCGCCGATGGCGCGGACGTTACCCAACATATCACGCAGGTTGGCTGCTATGGTGATGCCTTCAACTGCATGGGCAATTTTACCGTTTTCAATCCACAACCCACTTGCGCCACGCGAGTAATCTCCGGTGAGCTGGTTGACACCCTGCCCCATCAGGCTGGTAATAAGCACACCACGCTCAATGCCAGCAATCAGTTCGGGGAAACTGCGGACGTTGTCACCCTCGGCAAGCAAACGTACGTTACGCGCTCCGCCGCCATTCCCGGTTGGTGGCAAATTAAGACGGCGTGCGCTGTACAGCGAGAGCAGGTAGCGTGCGATACGCCCGTCTTCAATGATGGCACTGTTCGCTGCGGGTAAGCCGTCGCTATCACACGGACTACTGCTCATCGCTCGCGGCAAATACGGCTGTTCGTCAATGCTTAACCATTCGGGCAAAACTTGTTCACCAAGCGCTTGATGCAGATAACTCAAGCCGCGATATTGCGCACGGCCGCCAAGTGCGCCGAGCAAATGCCCAATCAGCGAGGCTGCTACGTCATGACGGAACAAAACAGGATAACTGCCGCTGCTAATACTTTGCGGATCAAGCGCAGCGATAGCGCGTTCAGCAGCGCGTTTGCCAATACTACTTGCATCTTCAAGGTCAGTGGCATGGCGTGCGCTGGCGTGTGCGTAATCGCTTTGCTGGCCGTTGTCGTTACCGGCAATGACGCTGACCGATACACCACAACGGCTGCCGCGATGATCAAGGCTGAAACCATTACTGGTCAGGTAAACGGTTTGCGCAATACTGTGCCCCGCCGATGCGCCGTTGCTGTTGACGATGCGCGCGTCTTCCCGCGCAGCGGCTTCGCAAGTGGCTGCGTGTTCGCACAAGATGTCGCTGTGCCACTGCTCAAGCTGCGGGTCGTAGCGCTCAAGGGCGGCGAGTTCGTCATCACTGATAGTGGCGTATTGTTCACATTCGGGCAGGCGCAGGTCGGGATCAGCTTCTGTGTAGTGTGCAATGTCGAGTGCGGCACTGACCGCCGCGGCAATCGCTTGCGGACTGCGGTCGCTGATGTGTATCGAGCCTTCGCTACCGTTACGCATCACACTCAGCGAGAGATTGAGGTCGCGTTCGCGAGTCAGGGTTTCAAGTTTACCGTCGCGCCAATCGACTTCAAGGCCGCTGCTTTCGCTGATGACGACTTTAGCTTCATCTGCACCACCTGAGCGTGCTTGCTCAAGGGCGTAAGCGGCGCTGTCGTAGAGTGCTTGGGTGTCGGTGAGTTTCATAGTGCAGTACCTCCGACGGTGAGTTCTTCAATTTTGACGCTGGGCTGGCCGACGCCGACCGGTACGCTTTGCCCCTGTTTGCCACACACGCCGACGCCACTGTCAAACTCAAGGTCGTTGCCGACCATCGAAATTGCCTGCATCGCAGCGAGTCCGTTGCCAATCAGGGTTGCGCCTTTGATTGGCACAGTTACTTTGCCGTTTTCGATGAGATACGCTTGTGTCGCGGCAAAGACGAATTGTCCATTGGTGATGTCAACCTGTCCGCCGCCAAATTGTTCGGCGTAGATGCCGCGTTTGACGCTGGCAATCATTTCCTCTCGGCTGTGCTGACCTGCTGCAAGGTAAGTATTGGTCATGCGCGGCATCGGCAGATAAGCATAATTTTCACGGCGACCATTGCCGGTTGGCGCAGTACGCATCAAGCGTGCGTTGAGGCGGTCTTGCATATAGCCACGCAGGATGCCGTTCTCAATCAGCACATTGTGACCACTCGGTGTTCCTTCGTCGTCAACCGACAGCGAACCGCGCCGCCCTTGCAAGGTGCCGTCGTCGATGACGGTACACAGTGGTGAGCAGACTTGTTCGCCGATTTTACCGCTGAATACGGATGTGCCTTTGCGGTTGAAATCGCCCTCTAGCCCGTGCCCGACTGCTTCATGCAGCAGGATGCCCGGCCAACCGTTGCCGAGTACGACCGGCATTTGCCCTGCCGGTGCGGCAATCGCTTCGTGGTTGATTTGTGCCTGGCGCACCGCGTCTTCAACGTAGGCACGAATTGCTGCTTCATCAAATAATGCGCCGTAGCTATTGCGCCCACCGCCGCCACTGTAACCACTTTCGCGCTGACCGTTGCGCTCAATAACCACGCTGACGTTAAAGCGTACCAGTGGACGGATGTCGGTCGCAAAATGCCCATCAAGGCGCATAACCAGCATTTCTTCAAAACTACCCGAAAGAGAAGTGCTAACGTCAACCACGCCAGCATCAAGACTGCGTGCGTACTGATCTGCATATTGCAGCAGGTGCACTTTTTCATCCGCTGCCAATCCAGCAAGTGGGTCAACATCTGCATAACGGGCGTTGACGGCAAGTGGCTGTGGCGTGACTGAAACACCGCTATCCTGACCGTGGCGGGCAATCGCTCGCGCTGCACGACAAGCATCGTCGAGCAAGGCACTGCCCAAGCCGTCAGCGTAGGCAAAGCCGGTTTGTTCACCACAAATAGCGCGCACGCCCAATCCTGACGAGGCACTATAATCGGCGTGCTTAACCTTCCCCTCGCTCAGCGCCCACGATTCGCTACGCTCGCGTTGGATGAAAATATCGCCATCATCAATACCGCGAAAATGCAGCGCACGCAGTCCAGCCACAACATCATCTAACGACAATGCCGTGTCTTCAAGCCATGTTTTGCTCATTCAGTACGTCCTTTGGTGTATTGCCTATATTATTTTTTTAAGATGACTTCTACTAAAACCATTTACAACTTACGTTAGGTAATCAGAAAGCCCGTTGTAAAGCAAAATTCATACCGATTAATTTAAAGTTTAAAGCAACAATAAGATAAGAATATAAGGTATTCCTATGATCATTATGGATTGTATGAGACTTAGGCCGTAGCATAGGGAGAAAAACCTAAATGACAAAAATAGGCATTTGCAAAATCAGCAAGTAATAGACAGCTTAATAGAGCTGTCTAATATGGAAATTATCACTTATTCAATATATATTCCACGGCTTATTTACACGGCAACCGAGCAATTTTAAATTTCACACAAGAAAGCGTATTCACGTTGAAAATAATTATAATTTCAGTGATATAAGTAAGGTTAAATAACGATCCCAGCTTACGAAAGTTAGATAACACACACCAGCATCTGACGTTTTCCTCAGCTTTTTTTACGGAAATAATCCTTAACCGAGGATTTGGCTTCTTCCATCAGTTCTTCTTTATCAAGATCAGCCATGATGTTTTTAATTACCTGCTTAGCACCAGCATCACCCCACGATGCACCTTGTGCAAAGTAACGCTCTGCGGCTTTACCAACCACATAACTACCGTAAAATGCGATACCAGCTTGAGCGCCTGCGGTGAGGATGGTTGATAATCCGCCGGTCAGTCCTTTGAGTACTGATGACAAGGCATGCACGCCGTACACCGTGCCCATCAATAAGCCCATTTGCACGCTGATGGTACGAATGAGTTCGCCCGCTTCGTGGCGGGTCATCGGGATGCCGTAGATTTTCGACAAATGCACGACCATCGACGCATCGGCCGCTATGGCGAGCAAATCAACCAGTGGTATTGGGTTGACCGCAACACCCAGCGCCTTGCCAAGTGCGTACTGACGAATGATACGCTCTGCAACTGCCTGCTTGGCGGCAATGATTTCACGCCCAACTTTTGCTGATAGATTATCAGCAAAGACGCTGGCATTAAGCGCGGCATAACTTTTGCCGTCAGCTTCGAGCAATTTCCACAGCGCCGCACGCACCACATCAACATCCGGTTCGGGACGCACGCGTACTTCCTTGAGGCTGCCGTCTTCCTGCTCGACGAGTTCAAGTACCGCGTCGGGTTCGGCACTCGCAGGGAGAACGAGATTAGCAGGAATCAATCCGTCAACGCGGCGACGCAAATGCTCAAGCAGGCGTTCGGTTTCGGCTTCGCCAATGCGATCGGCCTTGTTGAGCACCAGAAGCATCGGTTGCGACGGGGTGTTGAGTTCAAACAATGCCTGATATTCAATATTGGTCATATCACCATCAACGACAAAGACAATCACATCTGCCTGCTGCGCGACATGACGGGCGATTTCGGCGCGTTCAACGCCATCCACTTCGTCAATACCGGGCGTGTCAAGCAGATAAACGCCGCCACTGTCGTATTCCTGCCATAAAGTTTGCGCACTGTGCTTGGTTTCGCCGTGCAAGACGCTAGTAGCAAATACTTCGCGCCCAGCCAGTGCATTGAGCAGCGCCGATTTACCGACGCTAACCCGCCCGAAGGCGGCAACGTAAACGTGCCCCTGCTCGATTTTGTCGAGCAGGCGCTGCAACTGGCGATAATCTTCGTTCAGTCGTGCTTTGGCTTCGTTCGGCAGACGCTTATCGTTGAGCAGCGCGGTAAGCGAATCACGCGCCTGATCAAGGTGCGTCGTTGCCTTGTTTTCCTGCGATGGCGATGCGGACGAGTTTTTTCGCCCTTTGTTCCAGATCATGGTGTAGCTGCTCCTCAAAATGCTGCATGATGGCGCCGGTACTGAATTGTTCGCTGTTCGATTCCAGCGTGGTCAGCGCGGCGCGGCCGAGACTTTCAAATATCAGGCCGTAGGCAACGGCGTGCGATGCGCCGCCAAGTACGGTGCCGAGCCCGGGGAAGGCTTTACAGACGTTGCCCGCTAGCGCGAGTATGACGGTGAGTTGTGATTTGACTTTGCCGCTCGCCGATTCGACCAGCATTTGCAAGTCGACGTCCTTAACCGGTACGTCATAGAGTTTGGTCAGGGATTTCATCATGTCGACGCCGAGGTAGCCCTGAATCAGGATGTCAGTACCGGGACCGACCGCAGCCACACCGCCGAGCATCGCCTTGCGCGCATAAGCCTTGACCATCGCTTCACCGCGTTCGCGACGATACACGCTAACCCGCTTGCCAAGTGATTCGTCGGCGAGGTGCAATAACGCCCCGCGCTGGCGTTCGGCGAGTTCTGCACGGCGGCTGCCGAGGCGGTCAAACGCTTCGAGCAAGGCGTGAATGTCGCCGCCGACCATACGCGGCTCAATGCTGCTCGTGCCATCTTTGCGGCGGATGGTGACATGCTGTTCGTGCGCGCTATCGGTGGTGACGAAGGTCACCCCCTCGGGCAGACGCTCTTTGATACGGCTGGTCAGTTTATCGATTTCGTGCGGCTCGTAGCGGCCGGTTTTGTTCAGTGCGACAATCAAGGGTTTGCCAAATTCGTCGAGCCGGGCAATCGCTTGATTGTCCGAGGCGGTGACGTCCTGATCGAGAACATAAACAACGAGATGGACGCGACGCGTGGCGTTTAAGACGTCTTCCTCAAGGCTTGGCAGTACTTCCGCTTGATTGGTGCCGGGCATGTCGTAGAGGGTTAACCCGAGACCGTCGCCAGCGTCATAGTGGTAACGCTCGATACGCGTGGTAGAACCACCAATAATCGAGGTATCGATACGCGCGTCAGGCAGGATGGTCTGAATCAACGAGCTTTTGCCGGTGCTGATTTTGCCGAAGAGTGCCACTTCAAGCGTTGCGGGTGGGTCGTCACTGGCGGCTTGTGTAAGATCGGCTTGTACTGCAGAAACATCAACGCCCTGCGCCTGCGCTTTGTCGAGCTTTGCTTGTACATCTTCAATGCGTAGCGGTTCGCGCTTGGCTTTTTTCTCAAGCGGCTTACGCCTGCCGACCGTCCAGATGCGGTATACCAACCCAACACCGAGCGCTGCAATCACTATGACGCCGATACCATATACAGCAAGGAAGCCACTCGGTGTATTTTGCAGACGATCCCAAACGCGGAACGCAACGTCGGTAAACTGGAAAATCAGCAATAAGACGGCAAGAACTATCAGTACCGTGAGCAGAATAAAGACTTTACGCAACAGCCCTACCGCGTCTGTTGCCGATTTATTATCCGCCATGTTGCTGCTCCTTGAGTTTGGCCACTGTCGCGTCCGGTACCGCACAGACCTTGCGTTCCTGATAGTCAAAGCAGACCATCAAGGTACCGGCTGTAGCAACAGTTTTCTCGCCTTTGCTGACGCGGTAATGCAAGGTAAAGCGTGTGCCTTTCAGCGCTCCTACCCAGACGTTAAAGGTCAGTTCGTCACCAAGAAAGGCTTCGGCAAGGTAATCAACTTCGAGATGGCGCATAATCAATGCTGCGCCACCGCAGTCGAGTTCGCTAAAGCCGAGCGCACAAAGGAAGTCGCAGCGCGCCTGATGCAATAAGGTGATTAGGCGATCGTGGCCGAGGTGGCCACCGTAGTTGATGTCGCCGACTCGGACGGCAAGCGTGGTAGCAAAAGTATTCATGATTGTACGACCTCATCGCGTAAGTAACGCAGGGTAACGCCATCCCAAGCTGGTTGCCAGGTTCCGTGGTCAAGCAGGTCAAATGCATCGACTGCTTCGGGCAAAGCGTCTGGCTGCAAGGGTTTGCCTAATTGCTGTATAAACGGATAAACGCAACCCGGCCCGGCGAGATAGTCCGCACTACTAAGCCAGTCAGCGGGGATGTCTTCCGGCGCACAGAGGCAATCATCACCGAGTGCGCTAATTTTGCCGTCAATACAGTGGTAAAAACCAGCATAAACCTGATTCATTCGTGCGTCGAGCAAGGCGAGTACGCGGCCGTTGCCGTGCTGGCGGGCTGCACTGGCGGCAAGCAAGGCAAGGCTCGATATGCCAAGCAAGGGTATGTCCTGCGCACAGCCCATACCCATCGCCACAGCTGCGCCAACGCGCAAACCGGTGAAGGCACCAGGACCAGCACTGACGACAATTCCACTAATATCGTTCATGGTCAGGTCGGCAGCCTTGAGCAAAGTGTCAGTAAGCGGCAAAACCACTTGGGTATGCTTGCGCTCATCATGCTCAATCTGCTGCTCGCGCACGCCTTTATGGCGCAGAGCAATCGAGCAAGATGGGGTCGCTGTGTCTATGGCGAGCAAAGTCGCATTTTCATCGGGCATCATGGCGTTCATGGTAATTAAAAAAGCGTTCTACAATAGCAAATTGGCTGGTTCGTGTCATGCGTGGCAGGCTGTCAAGAAATACTTTACCGTAACCTTTGCTGCTTAAGCGTGGATCAGCAATCATCAGCACGCCATAATCGCGGCTGTCGCGGATCAGGCGACCGACGCCCTGCTTAAGGGTAATCACAGCTTGCGGTAGGCTATCGTGCATAAATGGTGACAGCCCCTTTTCTTCGAGCAATTGATGGCGTGCACGAGTGAGCGGATCATTGGGCACAGCAAAAGGTAATTTGTCTATCACCACACAAACTAGCGCTTCACCACGCACATCCACACCTTCCCAGAAACTCGATGTACCAAGCAAAACTGCGCGTTCAGCACGGCGAAAATCGGCAAGCAGCTTGCCTTTCGGTGCTTTACCCTGCACAAACAAATTAAAACCACTGTCTTTGAGTTGACGCTCGGCAACGTACAAAGCACGATAGCTAGTAAAGAGCAAAAATGCTCGACCACGGCTGCGTTTAAGCAGCGGCAACGCTGCATCTATGACTGCTTCGGTATAATCCCGCGCATTAGGTTGCGGCATATTGGCGGGATGATAAAGGACCGCCTGCATACGGTAGTCAAACGGGCTATCAAGTTGCAGGGTTGGTACGTCCGACGGTAAGCCAAGCTCACGGATGAAGTGGGTGAACTGCCCACCAACCGCGAGAGTCGCTGAAAGAAATGCCCAGCTTGCCTCACTCTGCCGTATCCAGCTGGCAAAGCGCCCTGCTGCATTGACTGGCGCAATGCACAGCATGAAACCACGTGACTGAGTATCAAGCCAGCGGGCTTCAGCAACTGCATTAACTGCAGGCTCTTCTCCCACCTCTTTAGCCTCGGCTACTTGCTGCTTTTCTTTTCGCGCAATGAATGCAGCGAGCGTATCTGCCATTTCATCAAGCCGCCCACTGACGTTAGCAAGCAGCTTACCACGTGATTGCTGTACGCCAAGCGCTTTTTGTGCTGCGTGCAAAGCTTCTTCAAGCTTGAATAGTGACGCCCAAAAATCTCTAAGTTCATCAAGTGCTGCGCCATCAAAGCGTGCTTCCCCATGGCGATTGACGCTGAGCAGCGTATCTTGTGCCGCTTTGTATAGTGCTTTGACAGAGTTGCGTGCTTCAACAGCATCAGGCGCTTCACTGAGCACAGCCTCTTCGGCATCTTTGTGCCAAATAGCGAGCTGACGAAACGACAGACGCTTGCCGAGAAACTGGACGGCTGTATTAGGCAGATGGTGCGCTTCATCGATAACAAATGCGTCAATATCAGGCAAAATTTCTGCAAAACCTTCGCTTTTCAGCGCAAAATCAGCGAGTAGCAAGTGATGATTGACGACGACAATATCTGCTTCCTTAGCCTTTTGTCGCGCCTGTTGGACGAAGCATTCCTCAAAAAAATCACAGTCACGGCCAAGACAGTTATCAGCGGTGCTGGTTACCATATCAAGAATTGGAGAATCCTCTGGTACACCTTCTAATCCAACCAAATCACCATCACGGGTTCGTTCAGCAAATTTTCCGATAGCAGCACGGTATTGCTTTTCTTTGAGGTCAGCAGGATCGCTTTGCTCAAGCTGGCTGAAATGATAATGGCAGAAATAATTACGCCGCCCTTTGAGCAAGGCTGCTTTAGCTGTGCTGGTTAGCACTTTACGCGCCAACGGTAAATCATGCTGGAAAATTTGCTCTTGCAGATTTTTGGTAGCAGTCGAAACCAGCACTTTCTGCCCACTTGCAAGCGCTGGTAAAAGATAGGCGAAAGTCTTGCCGATACCAGTTCCTGCTTCAGCGACCAAAACACCGCCTTGCTCTAGATTATCAGCAATCGCCCCGGCAAGCTGTTGCTGACCGGGGCGAAGTTGATAGCCTTGTACGGCGCTGGCAAGCGCCCCACTCTCTGAAAAAAGAGCGGTAGTGGCTTTACTCAATTAATTGCCAAGTGATGCCGCTTTTTCTGCTGCTGCAATTGCGCCTTGGTTATCTCCAAGCGACTTGCGAGCATTAGCAACCAGCGCCCAACTCTTCTTCATTATATTATTATCACCACCGACTTGCACGGCTCGACCTGCAAAAGTCTCGGCATCCTTGTAACGACCTTGGTGATAGCGAATATTGGCTATATCATAGAGGATTCTAGCATCCTGTGGCGCAATGCGCTGTGCATTTTCAAGATACGCTACTGCGCCATCTCGATCATCTTTATTAAGTGCAGCATGTGCTTTTTTAATTAAAGCCTTTACAGGTGTCTCACCTTCCGCTGGTGCTGCTGGCCGTTGCGGTGGAGTAGCACTAGCCACTTGCTGGCTTTGGTTAGCAGCTTGGCTATCATTTGTAGCATCATTACTATTGGTAACAGGGGCGGGTGTAGCCGTATTAGCAGCTATATTTGTATTGGTTGGCCGTGTTTCCACTGGGCGGACCGGCTGAGCCTGATTGCTGTTTTGCTGATTCAGCTGCTGACCCTGAGCATTATTGACCTGCTCAGCACTTGCATTATCCTGAGTCACTTGTGGTGCAACTGACCAGCCATCATCATTGGGTTGTGCCGAAGCTGCTTGCACGGTCGCTGGCTGGCTATACGGCGATTGTGCCGCTACTTCTATACTTTGCTGAGGCTGCTGCGGCGCAACTCGTACTGGCTGCTGTGGTGCCACTGGTTGTGCAACACGGGCCGGGGTCGGTGCTACAGCCTGACCTCGAGTCATATGGATTTGCCCTACTGGTGCACGACTTGGCTGATAGTGATTGGAATTCAGCGCTGTAATCGGGGCGGTAGCGCTGCCATACATGCAACCGCTTAACAAGACAGCACTGCATGCTACGCTAGGCCATAGTTTTTTCATTCGTGGGTTCTCCAACTTGAGTTGAGTAAAGTGCACAACATTCTAACGTTATATGAACTAATTGCCAAACCAGCCATTTGTATTACCATTATTCGTACTGCCATTATTTTGATTATTGTTACCACCATCATAGCTTGGTGCAGGCGTCCAACCACCATATCCTCCTTCAAAGATAGGCGCAGACTGCATTTCATAATACAGATTCTCTTCATTTGGATTTGTATAGCGAGTATCTAAATTAATGCAGCTCGTATAAGTAGTAGGTTGAGATCCGTTAATAAAGGGAAGTGTCAACGTTCGGCTTGCGGGGCACTGACTGCCGGCAAGCTGACCTGTTTGCTTGTCAATCGTGTAATCAACGATACCGGATGGCTTCGTCACATTAAGCGGCTTAAGTGGCAACTTTTTCATGATGTCCGCCCAAATACGCAGGGCTCCATTGCCACCACTTAATTTGGTTGATTTGTTCTGATCATTACCGACCCAAACCACGGATAGAATATTTCCTGTATATCCAGCAAACCAGCTATCGCGATAACTATCGGTGGTACCTGTTTTACCAGCAATATTCATATTTTCAGGAATTTTTTCGTATGCAGCACGAGCAGTACCACGGCGCGGAATTTCCTGCATCGCAGTATTAATTAAATAGTACGGACCAGGCTCGATAGCTTTCGTATTGCTCAATGGGAAACGCTCAATAATGCTGCCATCTTTAGTTGTAATCTCTCGGATTGTGCGCAAAGGCGTGTAGTACCCGCCATTTGCAAATGTTTCATAAATTTGTGCGACTTCCAAAGGAGTCATTTGAACAGCACCAAGCGAGACAGAAGGATAGGTAGGCAAATCATCACGCGCACCCAAGCGCTTCATCGTACCAATCACATCATCCATACCCAATGCCAACGCCAATCTGGCTGTTGGAATATTGTATGACTTAACTAATGAATCGATGAGTAATACTTCACCGTGATTACGGTGGTCATAATTTTTTGGAGACCAAATTTCCCCGCCCATATTATAAGACATAGGGCTATCATCGAGCTTCGTAGCCAAAGTATAGAGCTGAGGCCATTCCAATGCACTGAGGTAAATCATCGGTTTGATCAATGATCCAATTTGCCGCTTTGCAGACAATGCACGGTTAAAGCCTTGTTCGCCAGGGTTTCGCGAACCAACCAGTGCCAATATCTCTCCATTGGTACTGTTTACGACTACAGCTGCGCTTTGCAAGAAATTAGATTTAAGACCTTTATTTTTCTCAAGCACCGGTAAGCCTTCGGTAATGCCATTTTGCGCATCTTCTTGAGCAAGTGGATCCAAGGTTGTAAAGATATTCAGCCCTTCTTCGGTTAAATCTTCCTGACTGTAGTGCTGATACAGTTGTTTAAAGACCATTTCAACAAATGCTGGATAACGTAAGCGCTCACGAGTTCGCTCAACTTTTACTACATCCAGTGGTAAAGACTTCGCCAACTCTGCATCTTGCTCACTAATTAATCCCCTTTCGACCAATACATCAAGGATCAAATTACGGCGCTTAAATGCATATTCAGAATGTAAGCGCGGATCTGCAAGCCCTGGTTCGCGCACCAACGCAAGCAAGGTGGCAATTTGATGTAAATTAAGTTCATTGAGTTTCTTATCAAAGAAATACTCGCTAGCGAGACCAAAGCCGTGGATCGCTCTACTGCCATCTTGAGCCAAATAAATTTCATTTAGATAGCCTTCGAGAATATCTTCTTTGGTAGCGTGTGTCTCCAACGCTAAAGCCATCAGCATTTCTTTAATTTTACGGCTCAGTGTTGGTTCGTTGGTCAAATAATGGTTTTTAATGAACTGCTGGGTTAATGTACTTGCCCCTTGATAACCACTTTTCTTAATAAAAGTAATGTAAATAGAGCGAACGATCCCCTTAGGATCAATACCCGGATGCCGCCAGAAATTCTGGTCTTCTAGAGCAATCAAACCGTCGATCAGAACTGGTGGTACTTCGTCGAGGTTGACCAAAATCCGGTCTTCATTATGCTTCGGATAGATTGATGCAATTTTAAGTGGATTGAGCTTTTCAATGACTTCTGGTTCCAGAGTAGTCAGGTTCATCAATGAGGCTACTTTCCCGCCCTCAAAAGTAACTTCGATTTTACGCGCAATGCGTGGCCCATCCCAAAAGATAAACGGCAGTACGTAGAATGTAACTTTGTTTTCCTGAACCGCGTATGTTCCGGGTGCGACAGGCTCACTGACTTTACGATACTCAAGCATTTCAAGCTCTCGAGTCAGATCTTCCGAATTGACATCAGCACCTCGATATAGCTCAAGTGGCCGCGCGTATACCCGTGCCGGCATTGACCATAATGCACCACCGAGGTCTTCGTCAGATAGTTTGTACTGCCGATCAAGGTGGACCGCATAAAATACTGCGACGACTAAGCCAAATAAGCAGATGGCAACGAGCAAATAGAATGTATTACGAATCAGTTTGAGCACATTGACTCCTTCTAAACGGCAACTGGTGCAGGAATGGCGGGATGATGCTGATAGTTTTGCAGATGAATATCATCAAAGCAGTAAGTATCTATAGAATCAGCTTTATCGAGTTTTATTTGTGGCAGAGGCAAAGGTGTTCTAGCCAATTGAGTCTTCGCCTGACTGAGGTGGTTTTGGTAGAGATGGACGTCCCCACCAGTCCAGACGAACTCACCGGGTAATAAATCTGCTTGCTGAGCCATCATCATTGTTAGCAAGGCATAACTTGCGATATTGAATGGTACCCCGAGAAATACATCTGCTGAACGCTGGTACAACTGGCAAGACAACTTGCCATCAGCAACATAAAATTGAAACAACGTGTGACACGGTGCAAGCGCCATTTGCTCAATTTCACCAACGTTCCACGCACTGACGATCATTCGTCGTGAATCAGGGTTATTGCGGATCTGCTCTAGTACATCTTTAATCTGATCGTGTCCATCCCAGTCACGCCATTGCTTACCATAAATGGGGCCTAAATTGCCTTGTTCATCAGCCCATTCATCCCAAATTCTGACGCCGTGTTCTTTAAGGTAAGAGATATTGGTATCACCGCTGAGAAACCACAGCAGTTCGTGCACAACGGATTTAAAATGAACGCGCTTGGTGGTCAAAAGTGGAAATGATTCACTTAAATCAAAACGGAGTTGACGCCCAAATACCGACAATGTTCCCGTGCCGGTTCGGTCATTTTTTGCATGACCTTTATTAAGGATATCATCTAGTAAATCAAGATAGCTTTTCACGAGTCACCGGTCTAAAGAATAAGTACAAACCAAAAATAATCATTGGCAATGAAAGCAATTGCCCTTCTGTCAGCCAATCAAAGGCAATATAGGAAATATGAGCATCCGGCACGCGGAAAAACTCAACAAAGCTACGGAAAATGCCATACCAGAGTAAAAATAGACCAGATACTCTGCCCAAAGCCCTATTGCGGGACGAATAAATCCATAAGATTGCGAAAAGAACCAAGCCTTCGAGTGCTGCTTCATAGAGCTGGGAAGGATGGCGTGGCTCAGGACCGCCATTAGGGAATACGACACCCCACGGCACATCTGTCACCTTGCCCCACAACTCGCTATTTATAAAGTTACCAATGCGACCAAAAAACAGACCCAAAGGCACCAATGGTGCAATGAAGTCCGTTACTTCGAAAAAACGTAGGTGATATTTTTTACCAAATAGGAGACAAGCCAGCATGACGCCAAGCAAGCCACCGTGAAAAGACATTCCACCTTCCCAAATTTTGAGTGGATAGAGCCAATCTTGCGCCCAGTACTGCGTACCGTAAAAAAGTACGTACCCAATTCGTCCGCCGAGAATAACCCCGAGCATGGCATAAGTTGCCAAAGAATCTATACAGCCTTCTTGCTGCCAAGTAGCATTGCTTTGTCTTCCAGCTCGACTTTTAGCCAATACAATGGCTAATAAAAAACCAAGCACGTACATTAAACCGTACCAAGTTGGTTTAACTGGTCCCAGTTCAAAAATATAAGGGCTGAAATTAGGGTGGAGAATCATATTATGAAAAAATTACGTTGAAACAAAGGCTGTAGGAGCTGGGCAGATAGATTGAGTTAATCACCAGAGACACCTACAAGGTGTGTTAAAAAATGCGTGAGTATACGATAAAACCCGACACTGCAATACACAGTGTCGGGAAATCCATTACATTAAGCAATGGTGACTTTTTCGTCGAGATAAACGTCCTGGACTGCATGAAGCAAGTTCACACCTTCATCAAATGGCTTCTTGAAGCACTTACGACCAAGAATTAGCCCCATACCACCAGCACGCTTATTAATAACGGCTGTACGTACAGATTCGGCCAGGTCATCTTTACCACCGGCTGCACCGCCTGAGTTAATCAAGCCGAAACGCCCCATATAGCAGTTAACCAACTGGTAGCGCGTCATATCGATTGGATGATCGCCTGACAATTCGGTATAAACACGATCATCAGTGTAGCCAAATCCGATGTCACGGAAACCACCGCTCAGTGTGGCCTGCTTCTGCTTAACGATATCTGCACCAATTGTCACCGCGAGATGGTTGGCTTGACCAGTAAGATCATCAGCAGTGTGATAGTCCACACCATTATGCTTGAATGCCGGGTTGCGAGTATAAGCCCACAATACAGTAACCATGCCAAGTTCGTGTGCACGTGCAAAAGCATCAGCTACTTCTTGGATCTGATGGCGTGAATTTTCTGCACCAAAATACACAGTTGCACCAACTGCAATTGCACCCATATCAAAAGCCTGATCAACGGTTGCAAACATGTCTTGATCGTGCAGACCTGGAGTGGTCAATGTTTCATTGTGGTTAAGCTTAACCATGAATGGGATTTTGTGTGCGTATTTACGTGAAACACTTGCGAGCACACCAGCAGTTGAAGCAACAGCATTACAACCGCCTTCAATAGCTAGCTCAACAATATTTTTTGGATCAAAATAACGTGGATTTGCAGCAAAAGATGCGCCTGCAGAGTGCTCAATACCTTGGTCTACCGGCAGGATTGATACGTAGCCAGTACCGCCAAGACGGCCATGATCTAGCAGCTGCTGGAAAGATCGCAATACTGCCGGAGAACGGTCTGTGTCACTGAAAACACGATCGATATAGTCACTGCCTGGCAGATATAGATCGTCTTTACGGACTTTTGTGCATGTATAGCTCAATAAAGATTCCGCTTCATTACCCAAATATTCTTCAACTGATTTAGACATTTGATTCTCCTTAAAAATCATTGAATGTCGAACGGCGACGAGCACTACCCAGCAAACTGAGCAGCCAAAAGGTCACCATACCTCCCAACACCAAAGCACCACCAATAATCATTTGACGATGGCGGCCCTGCTCGGAGAGTCGGGTATTTTGCTGAGTAAGCTGCAAGTTCGCCTGCTCAAGGCTTACTACCTTGTCCTGCAATTCACGGTTAAGTGAATCTATCTGCACAACATTTTCTGATGCACGCTGCAGACTGAGCAGCTCATCTCTACTACGTTGTGCTTGTTCTTTGGCTGCGTTTAGTTCCTCGCGTAGACGCAGATTCTCTTCCGAGGCTTGCTCACCACTATTTTGAATATTATCGAGTGTTTCACGGGTTGCCTGTAGAGATTGGCGCTGTTGTTCAAACTGAGATCTTATACTTGGCTGATCTGTGAGATTACGCGTCAGTACCCAACCTTCGACGTCAGCACTACGAATGCGTGTGTATTCACCATCAGCACTTTCTTCTATGCGTTCAACCGGGCTACCAGCAACTAAAGTACCGCTAAAGCCTGCATTGCGAGTGGGTCCACTTTGTACCCCTGTGCGTAAATCATCGGTAATCCATGCCTGCTCAGCAAAACCCTGTGCTGAGAAAAAACATGCCAGCGCAATTGTTGCGCAAATCAGTTCACGTTTCATATTTTAACTTTATCAATCCCTGCCAAAGTGCTCTTTTCCTGTTAGGCTCAATCAAGCAACAGTATGGATGCGGTAAGCATCTTACTCGAACTTCACGCCCATGCCAATCAATCATGACGCTATCCTCAGATTGACTCTGCCCTGTAAGATTGAGCCAAGTCAGGCCAGAAAAGGTAATTATCTCTTTTATTGAACTTGGTAGCGCTACATTAAGTGGTGAGACTTCTTTTTCGGGAAGACTTAAAAACTCAAATTTTTGCGCTTGATATAAATGCAGTAGCATCAAACAATCATCCAAACCGGCTGAGGCGCATGCATTTTCCAGTAACTGCATTTCAGATTCATCTCGCCAATGATTCCAACTCTGATTTTGCCGCCATGGTAATGGAAAAAACCACGCATAGCTTACTGCTTGATCATAAACCATCGTGCCATGGCCAGTAAGCTCCACGCCCGAAGCAAGCGTAATCTTTTCTGCCGATATCTGCGCATGAGCTGTAGCGCGCTCTTTTTGAGGGGTATCTGCTACGTCTGCATATTGACGACTTTGCGGCAGAACAGCTGCGGGCTTACTTGACGCAGCAATCGTCTGCTGGCTGCCGGACAATACTTGCTCAGCATCTGTAGAAAACCTATTCTCACCACGCGGCAGCCAATAGCGCAAACCGAGCATGGCATGCGCAAGTTGCCTCGGAGATACATTTTCTCTCTTCAACTGATGAGCTTTCATCTACAGCCTTGATCAATATCCACGCTTCGATCTTTTACGACGCAACCTGAATAAGCTCCATACTGGCCCGTGCAATGCATACAAAGTAAAGAATACAAAAAGAACCAAAGAAGGCTCTAAAAACAGCAAGGCAATTAGTACGATCGGGAGAACAGCTTTAGAAAAAGGAATACGCCCTTCCAGCTTTACTGTTTTGAAACTATAAAACTTGATATTACTGACCATTGACACTCCCACCAGGACAACAAGGATCACAGCCAAGAGCGGGTAATGCATCCAGTCCAAACTATAGCGCTCACCTACCCATACAAATGATGCAACAACTGCCGCAGCAGAAGGGCTAGGCAAGCCAACGAAAAATGCTTTATCGACCTGCTCTACCTGCGTATTGAATCTCGCTAATCGCAAGGCAGCACAAGCTGCATAAACAAAAGCAGCCATCGACCCTAGCTTTGAAGGCAAAACCGGATCATGAATTGACCCAAAAAGTGCCCACTGATACATCAATATCGCAGGAGCAACACCGAAAGAAATTAGATCTGAGAGTGAGTCATACTGCACGCCAAAAGCAGATTCACTTTTGGTCCAGCGTGCAACACGGCCATCAAATCCATCAAAAATCATGGCAATAAAAATTAATGCTGCCGCATGGCTAAAACGGCCATTTAATGCTGCGAGTATTGCGTAAAACCCACAAAATAACGCAGCTGTAGTAACAAGATTTGGTAGTAAGTAAATAGTCTTGTAATTCTTCATTATTTGACCTCTGAGTTGGTTGTGAGTTCATCGATGATGCGTACCAGAGCAGCATAAGGATCATCAGCTTTACTGACAGGCCTTCCAATCACAAGATAATCACTACCTTGTATGCAAGCCTGTGCTGGCGTAACAATGCGCGCCTGATCATCTCGCGCCGCCCACGATGGACGTATTCCTGGGGTCACTGTAAGAAAGCCCTCACCATGAGCTGACTTAACTTGCCCTGCTTCAAGCGCAGAGCAGACCACACCATCAAGCCCAGCTTCGGCGGTCAATGCAGTGAGAAACTCCACCTGTTCGGCGATACTTCTACTGTTGCCCAATGATTGCCACGACTCAGCATCCATACTGGTCAAAATTGTCACCGCAATCAAGAGTGGTGGCTTAGCCTTCCCTGCTAATGCTCGCTTGGCTGCTTGCAGCATAGCCGATCCACCTTGTGCGTGCACATTCACCATCCAAACACCCAAATCTGCAGCTGCTTCTACAGCTTCGGCAACTGTATTGGGAATATCGTGAAATTTTAGATCCAGAAAAACATCGTGGCCACTATCGTGTAAGGCTCGGATGACTTTCGGGCCGCAGCGTGTAAAAAGGGATTTCCCCACTTTGACCCGACAAAGTTCCGGAGGAAGCTTTTCTGCGAGGCGCATAGCAGCTTCATAATCAGCTACGTCAAGCGCAACAATAATATTCTTGGGCAACATAGTTGTTCCTGTTAATTCTCATCGTTGTTCGACTTTCAATTCAAGTGCGGCTGTAAAACTGCTCCACTCAAAACAAGCTGGACAGTGCCAGCACTGATGCTGCTGGCGAAATCCACAAACCTGGCACTGATATACAGTTTGCGGCTTAATTGCGGCCATTATCTCTTTTCCGCGTACAGCTATATCGACGCCGAACTGCAAACAAGCCCAAATCAAAAGTGGACTATCTGTTCGTTCCAGAGCTTTGGACAACACCGCCACCGCTGCATCGGTACGCTCAATGCTTTTTAGCGCATCAGCAATAGCGATGATCAACCGCGCCTTATTACTATTATTGCCCAGTTCGCACAGCCACTCGCGATACTCTTCCTCACGATCAAGCGCCTGATAAGCTTTCGTCATCATCGGTAAAGCATCTGGTAAATGGACTTCTGATTGCTGGGCAATTGACTGCAATGCGTGAAGTGCTTGAACATATTGCCCATCTTCTAAAAAATACTTTCCCAACAAGACATTGGATCGAACGCAACCAGCATCACGTTGTAAAGCAGCCTTAAGCAATCTTAGTGCAGCTTCAGCATTCCCTTTTGCGCGGGCTTCAACTGCTTGCTCACAGTCGTAATTGGCCAAAGCTGCTGATTGATCACCATAGCCACTTGATTGCCAACGCTCGGCCAATTCCCGAGCTTGCTGCCAATTCCCTGTACGCTCATACAACCCGAGCAGCACTTCCATCACCCTCTGCTGAGGGCGCGTATCCATCAGTGATTCAAATATGTCCTGAGCTTGGGCAAACATACCTGCATAGCGATAATCTTCGCCAAGTTCAAAAAGAATATCGTACTTTTGCAATGACCCCGGATCTGCCTGCTGCTCTAATTGCTTATGAAGGTGCAATGCACGATCCACCTCTCCACGCCGGCGAAATAACCTGCCTAAGGTGAGCTGATTCTCAATAGTTTGATGATCGAATTCGGCAATAGCGACGAAAATTTCTACCGCTTTATCCGTCTGATCATTGAGCAAATAGCTTAATCCATCAAAATAGGCTGCTCGAGACCGATCATGACGCAACAGGCGCGCCTCTCGGCGCATAGCCACCCACCATCCACTCCACGCAGCAAATGGTAATAAAAAAATAACCAGCCACTCGGCCATTATGATACAGCCGATTCAGCCTCGTACTGTGATTTAACCGCTTCGTGATGTGCTTCGCGGTGTTCACGATCCAGCTGAGCTTGTAGTTTTTTGGCACGGCCACGCCAAAACAGCACTTTTACACCAAACACGAGCAGGGTAAACAATGCACCACATAGGAAGCTCAACACCATGACAACAACCAGTGGCAAATCACGCTCACCAAACAAGTAGTTAAATGCCACATCATTGCTGTTAAACAGACCCATCAATGCGAAAACAATGCCTAATGCAATAACAATAATATAGCCAAGCAATTTCATAATCTTTCCCTTTTAGTTGGTGATACTTATATCTATTTTGCCATGAATTCTAACAGCCCGTCGGGCAAAACAGAAACTGCTTCTTTTTCAATAGCAGATACCCTACCGCCGTCTATTTTGTAAAATCTTGTCGCTGAATATCCTAAGCTACCAAACAGTAAGCAACCTTAAGACTACATAAAATAGATAAACCATGTTTTACCTATTAATCATTAAAGCCAAGCACATCGGCCATGGAGTACAGGCCAGCTGGTTTACCAGATAGCCACATCGCCGCCTGTAACGCACCTCGTGCAAAAATACGACGATCATTGGCCCGATGGGTCAACTCTATTCGCTCATCTGCACTGGTAAAATAGACGGTATGCTCACCGATGATTTCGCCTGCACGTATCACTGCAAAGCCAATATCCTCCCCGCCACGACGATGATGGTATGGATAAACTTTTCGTTCAGCGAGGTCATCTCCCTGTGCTTGTGCAATTGCCTCACCCAAGCGAAGCGCAGTACCAGAAGGGGCATCGACTTTATGCTGATGATGCAGTTCCAAAATATCAGCATGCCACTGGGATTTATCTAGCACTTTTGCGACCTGGCGGCTAATCTCAATCAGAACATTAACCCCTACACTGGTATTAGCTGCAAGAATAATTGGAATATCTTGAGCGGCTTCTTCTATCCACTTTTTTGCCTTATCCGAAAAACCTGTCGTGCCAATAACCAAAGGCTTACGCAACTTACGGCACACTGGGAGTAGTTCCAACGTTGCTTCTGGGCGCGTAAAATCAATCACGACATCACTTGAAGCGCAAAATGATTCAAGATTGCTTGTTGCACGGACATTCCCGGCATCCACTTTACAGACATCCGTAATTTTTTGCCCCGCCCATTCATGGTCACGACGAACAAATCCTGCTGCTATTGCTAGTGCTGAATGCTCAGCAGCCAATTGAGCAATCACCAACCCCATTTTTCCGTTGATATTGTGAATACCGCATTTCAGATTTTGTTCTGACATATCTATCTTTCTTTTCCCTTGCTGGACCAATAATCCCTTGTGATCAAATTTCAATATTGCCGCTCATTAATACGGTTCGGCATATAGAGAACCCTACTGGTATCATAAACAGTATCATGACAAAACTGAACAAAAATGAGTAAAAAAACAGACTCTGATTTTTCCAGCTTGATCGGCCACGTAAAGCCCATTAAAAAACCTGATATTGCGCCATCATTTGGCCGCCAGCCGCTACGCAAAATCAAGCGCCGTATGCGCCATCGCGAAGAAATTCGCTACCGCGAAAACATACAACTCAGCCATAATTTTGACCGTATCAGTGCTTTGCTATTCCATCAAATGTGCCAAGGTCGGGCTCATTGCAGCGAGTATATCGATCTTCACGGTATGTACGTCAGTGAGGGCGTCAATTACTTACGAGATTTGATTGATATGCGCCGCAATCGACGCTTGACCTGCTGGCATGTTGTCCATGGAAAAGGAAGCCGCAGCCCTCAATACGATCGTGCGCCATTAAAACATGCAGTCATCGAACTGTTACTCAACCATCCCGCTATTGCGGCAATTGCTTCAGTTCATGACAGTGACGGCGCCAGTGGCGCCGTCATCATTGCATTACAGCCACAAACGGCTTAATTAACGCGTTAGTCCAGGATCGCAACACCTGGCAAAGTTTTACCTTCCAGATATTCGAGCATTGAACCACCGCCTGTCGAGACGTAATCGATTCTGTCTTCAAGGCCAAACTCACTGATTGCAGCGATGGTATCGCCACCACCAGCGAAGCTAAATCCGCTGCTTGCTGCAATCGCCTCACCCAGTGCCTTTGTACCAGCTGCAAATGGAGCCATTTCAAACACCCCAACAGGACCATTCCAAACAATGGTTTTTGCTTCTGCAACCGTCTCAGCATAGCGCTTGGCACTTTCTTCGCCGACATCGAGAATAAGCTCATCATCGCCAACGTCATCAACACTACACGTGCGGTATTCGCTGTCTTCACTGAATGACTTTGCGACGACAACATCCGTCGGCAACAACAAATTCACACCATTTTTTTGCGCCTGCTCCAGCATCGCTTTGGCTTCATTGAGCAAATCTGGCTCATAAAGTGATGCGCCAACCGAATGCCCCTGAGCAGCAAGCAGTGTATTGGTAATACCACCACCCGGAATCAAAACATCCACTTTTTCAAGTAGCGTTTTTAAAACCATCAATTTAGAAGAAACTTTGGACCCACCGACAACGGCAACCATAGGACGATCAGGATTATGGAGGAGTCGTTCGAGAGTTTTAACTTCTTTTTCCACCAGCAATCCAGCACAAGCTTCAGGTGCAAACTTCGCCACGCCATGAGTTGATGCCTGAGCGCGATGGACAACACCAAAGCCATCACTGACGAATACATCACATAAAGCAGCGTATTTTTTCGCCAGTGCTTCATCGTCTTTTTTCTCGCCCTTATTGAAGCGGACGTTTTCAAGCAACACGACCTCACCAGCTGCTACTTCTGGTGCTTGTTCAAGATAATCTTTGATTAACTTAACGTTTTGCCCCAGTAATTTACCGAGATGCTCGGCAACAGGTTTAAGGGTAAATGCTTCATCGTATTCCCCTTCAGTTGGGCGACCTAGATGTGCCATGATTAAGACTGCGGCACCAGCATCAAGGGCTTTATTGATGGTTGGCAAAGCTGCCTGGATGCGCACATCACTGGTAATCTCACCGTCTTTAATGGGCACATTTAGATCCAGGCGCATCAATACACGCTTACCAGAAAGATCAACATCAGAAAGTGTTTTCATGTCTTCTCCTGTATGAATTGCTTCAAAATTGGCTTAATCAGAGAAGCGTTCCCTGTGCCGAACAGAGTATCTGATAGGCACTGAAATCACTTCCCCGATTCAACTATCCAATGAGAAAAAAGGCCGGCATATGCCGGCCTTTATGCTTTGCTTGTTACTTAGCGTTGATAAACGCTTTGGCAGTATCAAGCATGCGGTTTGAGAAGCCCCACTCATTGTCGTACCAAGACAGTACTTTGACCAAACGGTCACCAATAACGCGAGTTTCAGCCGCATCAACAGTTGAAGAAGCTGGGCAATGGTTGTAATCGATTGAAACCAATGGCTCTTCACTGAAATCAAGCACTTCAGCAAGTGAATCATCACTGTTTGCTGCTTTCTTCAGGATGCGGTTAATCTCTTCACGAGTGACGTCTTTCTCAGCAGTGAAAGTAAGGTCTACCAGTGAAACGTTGTTGGTTGGTACACGAATAGCCATACCATCCAGGCGGCCATTCAATTCAGGTAATACCAAACCTACAGCTTTTGCAGCACCAGTTTTGGTTGGGATCATTGACATCGCAGCAGCGCGCGCACGGCGCAAGTCACTGTGTGGCGTATCAAGGATACGCTGATCGTTAGTGTAAGCGTGAACAGTGGTTACCAAACCACTTTCAATACCAATTTTCTCATGCAGAACTTTGGCCAAAGGCGCAAGGCAGTTTGTTGTGCATGATGCGTTTGATACGACTTGCATATCGCCAGTAAGCGTGTCTTCGTTAACACCATAAACGATAGTTGCGTCAACATCATTAGCACCTGGTGCAGAAAGCAGTACTTTCTTCGCGCCACCTTCGATGTGCGCCATGCTCTTGGCTTTGCTGTTGAAGATACCAGTACATTCAAGTACCAGCTCTACACCAAGCTCGCCCCAAGGAATATCAGCAGGATTTCTTTCGCTAAATGTTTTGATGCTATGGCCATCAATCACGATATCGTCGCCATTTAAGCTGCAATCGTGGTTGAAGCGTCCATGAGTTGAATCATATTTCAGCAGGTGCAGACGAGTCTCGCCGTCATCCAAGCTGTTGATAGCTACTACTTCAAATTCAGACTCCAGTCCACGCTCATAAATAGCGCGCAGAACACAGCGACCGATACGTCCAAAACCGTTAATTCCAATTTTTACAGCCATACTTCCTTCCTCTTTAGTTATCACCAAAATGATATTATAACAAATCGAGCGTCTTGGCTATGACATTCTCGACAGTAAATCCATACTCTTTAAACAACTCTTCAGCTGGTGCTGATGCGCCAAAGCAATCAATACCAATAACCGCACCACGCTCGCCAACTAAGCCTTGCCACAGCGCGCTGACACCTGCTTCAATCGCCAACTTAGGTACATCACCACCGAGTACTTCACGGCGATATTGTGCATCTTGTTTCATAAACAAATCGTAGCATGGCACTGATACGACACGGATTTTTTTACCCTTCTTACGCAGTGCATCTGCAGCATCAGCAGCAAGAGCCACTTCAGATCCTGTAGCAATTAATACCGCGTCAGGCTGTTCATCGGTACTCAAAACATAACCACCACGATAAATGGCATCAATTTGTGCTTCGTCACGTGCCTGTGACGGTAAGCCTTGGCGCGACAATGCAAGTGAACTTGGCATATCACTCTTGATAGATGCATGCCATGCAGCCAAAGTTTCAACGTCATCACAAGGCCGCCATACATACATATTTGGCATTAAACGCAGTGATGAAACGTGCTCAATTGGTTGGTGAGTCGGGCCATCTTCGCCCAGACCGATAGAATCGTGGGTTAAAACGTAAACTACCGGTTGCTTCATCAATGCTGATAAGCGCATGGCATTACGCATATAGTCGGAGAAAACGAGGAATGTTCCACCATATGGGCGAATACCACCATGCAAACTCATACCGTTCATCATCGCGGCCATGGCAAATTCACGTACACCGTAATGGATGTAGTTGCCCGCAAAATCACGTGGTTTGATTGCTGCACTGTGCTTGTGCGACGTGTTATTAGAACCACTCAAATCTGCTGATCCACCTAATAGGCCCGGCACAAAAGGTGCAATGACTTCTAATGCTTGCTCTGAAGCTTTGCGCGTTGCTACTTTTGCGCCAGCGGCTTGCTTGTCTTTCAATGCCTGCTTGACAGCTTGATCAAGCTGATCAGAAAGCTTGCCTTCAATGGTTTCTTGATAGCGCTCGGCTAATTCTGGATAAGCTTTAGCATAAGCATCAAATGATGCTTGCCATTCTTTCTGCCAATTTTCGCCTCTTTCACGTAGATCAGCAACTTCATAAGCACCCTCAGGAACACTAAATTTGCCTTCCGGCAATTCAAGTGCTGATTTAACTTTACTGATTTCTTCATCACCAAGTGGTGCGCCATGGCTTTTTGCAGTGCCTGCCAAATTTGGAGAACCAAAACCAATCACTGTCTTACAAATAATCAATGACGGACGGTTTTGTTCTTGCTTTGCATTGTTGATCGCTTGATCAATTGAATCAGCATCATGCCCATCAACTGAATCAATGACCTGCCATCCGTATGCTTCAAAGCGCTTGGCGACATCTTCACTATACCAAGGCTCAATTTCACCATCGATTGAAATACCGTTTGCATCGTAAAGAACAATCAGTTTGCCCAAGCCCAATGTGCCGGCAAATGAACAAGCTTCATGCGAAACACCTTCCATCAAGCAGCCATCACCAACAAAGCAGTAAGTGTAGTGATCGACAATCTTATGCTGATCACGGTTGAACTGTGCCGCTAAATGTTGCTCAGCCAAAGCCATACCAACGGCATTTGCAATACCCTGACCTAATGGTCCCGTGGTCGTTTCTACACCCGGAGTTTCATCAACTTCTGGGTGACCAGGTGTCTTGCTGTGCAACTGGCGGAATTGCTTGATTTCATCCAAAGAAAGATCAAAGCCAGCCAGATGCAGCAAGCTGTACTGCAGCATGGAAGCGTGCCCATTGGACAGCACAAAACGGTCTCGATTATGCCACTTCGGGTCTTTAGGGTTTACACGGATGTGCTTTTGCCACAAAACCGTTGCCATATCCGCCATACCCATTGGCGCACCCGGGTGACCTGAATTTGCCTGCTGTACCGCGTCCATACTCAAGGCACGAACAGCCCCTGCCATTAACTGATGTTCAGTCATATTTTTCTCCACAATAATCAAGCTGCTTTAGGTGTTGCATGCGCTTGCAGCATCACCAGAAAATCATAAAAAATGTTCAATGCTTCATAAAGCGCCACATCGGGAACGAACTGCTCTTTGTCATTCTCGTCTTTAGCATATTCATTGCGCTTTTCAATATCACTTTTGCGTTTAGCGTCAGCCTCCAAGCTTGGCACACTGTCGCGCTGAGCCGCTTCGTAGGCATCACTATAACGCTCCCAATCCTGATACTCTTGCTGTCTCTTCTCAAGATTGAGAGACCACATTGACTTATCGTTCTCAGCGGTTACCTTACGTACATACTCCTGATAACGCGACAGCGCAGGATCATTAGCCATACGCTTGACATGGCGTTCCTCAACCTCAGCTAATACTTCAGGGGTAATATTGCCGGCCGGAGTAAACTCACTTGGGCGGACATGCTTCCATTTCATCGCATGCTTTTCAGACTGCTCACCAACGACATCCAAACCAAGCCCTTCTGGCATTGCAATATCTGGCGCAACACCTTTCAACTGCGTACTGTCCCCATTAACGCGATGGAACATTGCGATGGTGAATTTGAGCTTACCCAATGCAGTACTATTTTTAGAGACAAAACGATTGAGATCAATCATCGTCTGAACGGTGCCTTTACCAAAAGTATTACTACCGATAACAATCCCACGCTGATAATCCTGTATGGCTGCAGCAAAAATTTCAGAAGCAGAAGCAGAGTAGTGGTCAATCATGACAGCTAATGGCCCTTCATAAACAGCGCCCGGTGTTTCATCAACTTCTTCACGAACACTCCCATCGGTATTGGATACCGACACCACTGGCCCTTGATCGATAAACAATCCAACAGTCTGTACCGCTTCGTAGAGTGAACCGCCACCATTACCACGCAGATCGACAATGATACCGTCAACCCCATTATCTTGTAGTTCCAATAACAATCGCTCAACATCTTTACTGGTACTGCGGAAATCCTTTTTGCCGAGCTGGGCGGCATTAAAGTCCATATAAAAAGATGGTAAACGGATCACGCCAATACGCTTTTTAATGCCCTGCTCTTCGACTTCTTCAACATAAGCTTGCGCACCTTGGTCTTCAAGCTTGATTTCTTCGCGCTTAATAATAACCTCTTTTGCACCACCAGAACTTTTAACCGGTTCAATCAGCAAGCGAACGAAGCTTCCTTTTTTTCCGCGAATGAGCTTCACCGCCTTATCAAGTCTCCAGCCAACAATATCGACCATCTCACCATCTTCACCCTGTGCAACGCCGATGATCTGGTCACGAATATGTAACTTCCCACTTTTTGCAGCTGGACCACCCGGAGTCAGCTCACGAATAGTTACCTTTTCGTCGTCAACGCTCAGTACCGCGCCAATACCTTCCAACGAAAGGCGCATATTGATATCAAAATCTTCACTGACGCGTGGAGAAAGATAATTTGTATGCGGATCAAAACGCGTAGTGATGACATTTAAAAAAATATCGAAAACATCATCACTGGTTGTTTGACCAAGGCGTTTATTCGCACTTTTATAACGCTTGGTCAACGTCTCAACCGCTTCTTCTTCACTTTTATCCGAGAGAATTTGGCGAATGATTTGGTCGGTCAAGCGCTCTTCTTGATAAGCCGTCGCATCTTCTAGTGTTTTAGGCCATTCACGATTATTTTCTTGATGGAAAGGAGGAATATAGACTTCTTTATCCGTATTGAGATCAAACGGCTGCTCCAGGCGCCGCAGCGTCCATTGATTCATGGCGTCTGCTCTTTTCCGATAACGCTCAAACATATCAAATGCAGTGCGAATACGCTGCGTATTAATTGGGGTCAGAAAGTGATCGCGATTTGCAGAAAATTCTTCAATATCACTCTGCAAAAAATAGGTATGAGCAGGATCTAGCGCATTGAGATAATCATCAAAAACATCAGCAGACAATCCTTCTAACTGAGCATCTTGATAATGGTGCTCTTGCAGCAATTTAAGCGACAGCAAAAAGGCTTTTTCATATTTCTCACTGACGCTCAAGGGGGCAAACTCAGTAGATGAATCTGGATCAGATGCAGTAACTGCCTGTGCCTGCAAAAGATTCACGCCCATTGAGATCACGGCCATCAAGGCCAGCCATTGTATTCGCATCAAGTATCACCGCAGTTGAAGAGGCGCCTATGCTAGCACAGCTTCTACCCAGCGCGGAACCTGAACGCCAGCCTTACCGTAATAACCTTGATCAAATCTTGCCGCGCTGCCTGATGGTGCAAGGTTAATCTCAACACAAAGCGCCCCTGCTTCTTTCGCCAATTGGGCAAATCCCGCAGCTGGATAAACAACGCCAGAAGTACCAATGGCTGCAAAAATATCCGCATGTTGCAAAGCTTCTGACGCTTGATCAAGGAAATATGGAATTTCGCCGAACCAAACAATATCAGGCCGTAATGCCCTCAAAGCGCCACATTTTGGGCACGCGACATCAGGGCTACAATCCTCCCGCCAATCAAAAACACTATCGCAGGAACTGCAATACATTTTAAGCAACTCGCCATGCATATGTAATGTTGTCGCGCCAGCGCGTTCATGCAGGTTATCAACGTTCTGTGTAATCAAAGTTAAAGAAACATGCGACGCGTTTTGCAACTTGGTCAGCGCCAAGTGTGCTGCATTTGGCTGCACGGACGGGTCAAATAACTGTCGACGGCGTGCATTGTAAAAATTATGTACCAATTGAGGATCACGCATGTATCCCTCGGGTGTAGCAACGTCTTCGACCCGGTGGTTTTCCCATAACCCGTCACTAGAGCGGAATGTTGCCAAGCCGGATTCAGCTGAAATACCAGCACCAGTTAAAACAACAATATTTTTAACCGCGTCGCACATCATTCGCGCCTTTCCATCGCCATATAGCTACTACAAGACATGCCCAGCCAAGCAAAATAGCGACGCCACCAATCGGGACAATATAATTCAGCCCCCAACCATAAATAGCCATGCAATATAACGCTCCACTAAACAGCGCCACGCCCAAGCACCACAACCCGGCAACAACTCGCCACCACGGCAAAACAGCCCAACCACTCAACCATAAAAGCGCAATTGTATGAACAATATGGTAACGCTGGGCCTTTTCGAAATAAATTAGTGATTCACCGTGAAGGACGCCATGCCCCATCGCAGCGCCAATAGAAACCCACGTCAAGCCACTTAATGCGCCAATTAACAACCAATGCCGATTTTGCATGTTTTTTCCTCGTTTTTTGTATCGTATTACCGACTAAAGATCCCTATAATTCATCACAGATAGTCAATCATTGAGTCTGATATGCCGAATCCTGCTGAATTACTGCCCTTCGTCCACTTACTTTGCGATGAAGCTGCGAAGATTACACTTAATCATTTTCGCCAAAGTATCGATGTGATGCAAAAAAAAGATGCGTCGCCAGTTACCATTGCTGACCAAAACACAGAAGCCATGCTACGCAAGCAGATACTAAAAAAATACCCGAATCACGCCATTATTGGGGAAGAGTTTGGATTGAGTGGAGGTGGCGAATGGCAATGGGTCATTGATCCTATTGATGGAACCCGTAGTTTTATCAGCGGGTTTCCAACCTATGCAACTTTGATTGCCTTGCTACACCATCAGCAACCAGTACTCAGCGTTATAGACATGCCTGCACTCGGAGAACGCTTTGTTGCGATAAAAGATCGGCCTACGACATTAAATGGCCAAAGCATCTCTGTCTCCAGTATAGACACTTTGAACAACGCCAAACTACAAAGCACCGATCCCGGCATGTTTACCCAGCAGCAATGGCAAAAGAGACAACAGCTCGCCAAGAACGTAGCACTTGATCGCTTTAATGGTGATGGCTACCTTTATGCCATGCTCGCAGCCGGATGGATTGACTTGGTTGTTGAAGCGGATCTCAAACCACACGACTTCCTACCGCTTTTACTGATTGTCGAACAAGCTGGCGGTATGATTACTGATTGGTCGGGCAATCCGCTCACAGCAGAAAGCGATGGTGAGGTAATTGCCGCAGCAACTTCTGCGCTACATCAAGCCGCACTCAAGCAACTACAATCCACCAACTAATAGCAATCGTCTCGACTCTATTGGGCACAAACCGCTTTTCGCTTATACTGTGCGCGGTTTTACTGGGAATGGATAATCATGGCATTTAAATGGCTTAAGAAGCGCAAGAAAGACACCGATACGGTGCAGCAGCAAGAAAATCAAACTGTTGCACAAACTGAACAGCTACCAGCCGAAGTTTCTGCTGATAGTGACAGTAAATCCGGCTATTTCCAACGCCTAAAACAAGGGCTAAGTAAAACCCGCAGCGGATTTGGCGATTTATTTCTCGGAAAAAAAACACTTGACCCTGATACGGTCGATGATTTGGAAATGCAGTTATTGAGTGCCGATGTCGGTTTGGAAACCACCAAAATCCTCATTGATGATCTAACCAAGCGTATTGACCGTAAAGAACTTGGTGACCTTGAAGCTGTGCAAAGTGCACTGGCGCTACATATGGCTGACCGCCTTACTCCTTATGAACAACCGTTGCAAACAGCCTTAGCCAAACCATTCGTTATCCTAATGACAGGCATCAATGGTGCGGGAAAAACGACGACTATCGGAAAGCTTGCACACCAATTTAAAGCTGAAGGCAAAAAAGTTATGCTCGCAGCCGGCGATACCTTCCGCGCCGCTGCTGTTGAGCAACTGAAAGAATGGGGAGAGCGCAACGAAGTTCCTGTCATCGCTCAGGGGCATGGCGCTGACCCCGCTTCTGTGGCCTATGACGCTTTACAATCAGCACAAGCACGAAACATTGACGTGCTGATCATCGATACTGCCGGCCGTCTCCACACCCAAGACCACCTGATGGACGAACTAAAAAAGATTAAGCGCGTCTTACACAAACTTGACCCACAAGCCCCTCATGAAACCATGCTGGTACTTGACGCCGGAAACGGCCAGAACGCACTGCGCCAAGCGATGCACTTTCATCAAGCCATGGATTTAACCGGATTAGCCATCACCAAACTTGATGGCACAGCAAAGGGTGGAATCCTCTTTGCCGTTACACATGAACTGGAATTACCCATCCGCTATATAGGCGTTGGGGAAAAAGCAGCTGATTTACGAGTATTTAACGCAAATGCCTTTGTCGATGCTTTATTATACAAAGATTGATATTTAGGGGAAAACCATGAGCAAAACCAATTTACCAGCCAACCCTGCCGGGAAATGGTTAATTCCCAGTACAGATATTGACCAGTATATTGCCCGAGTCAGGCAAATTCCTGTCCTTGACGCGCAGGAAGAAAAGCGACTGGCTTACGAATTACAAACAGAAAACCGTATTGAAGCAGCGCAAACCCTAATCATGCACCATTTAAAATTTGTGGTGCATATTGCACGCGGCTTTAGCGGCTACGGCTTACCACTTGCTGATCTTATTCAAGAAGGCAACATTGGCCTGATGAAAGCAGTCAAGCGTTTCGAACCAGACCATGGTGTGCGTCTGGTTTCTTTTGCCGTACATTGGATTAAGTCCGAAATACATGAATATGTCATCCGCAACTGGCGAATGGTTAAAATTGCCACGACCAAAGCCCAGCGTAAACTGTTTTTTAACTTGCGCAGCATGAAAAAAGGCCTCACTTGGCTGAATCAGGACGAAGCGGAAAAAATTGCCAATGAACTCAATGTATCAAGCAAAGACGTCTTCGAAATGGAAAGCCGCTTACAAGGTCAAGACATCGCCTACGAACCAAGTGATGATGACGAAGAAAATCCATTTTCCCCTTCTGCATGGCTGAGTGATGATCGCATGGATCCTGCTGAAGAAAATGAACTAGCTGAAAGCTCGGCGCTAATCACCAGTGAATTGGCTAACGCGCTTGAGCAGCTGGATGATCGCAGTAGAGATATCGTCAGCTCTCGCTGGCTCAGCGATGGTAAAAAAGCCACATTACAAACTTTGGCTGAACGCTACGACGTTTCAGCTGAGCGCATACGCCAAATTGAGCAACAGGCGATGCAAACACTTAAAGCGCAGTTAGGTGCCAGTACCCTGAAACAATAAGCGTTGCAGGTCAACACGGGCATACTATAATAGTAAAAGTTTAACTTTGAGGACAAAACAAATGAGCCAGCAAATAAAAAAAGCGGGATTGAAAGTGACGGGTCCAAGAATGAAAATTCTGGAAATCATGGAACGCGAAACTACGGACAACGATGTCCACCTCAGTGCAGAAGACGTCTATAAAATTCTGCTTAAAGCTGATGAAGAAATTGGGCTTGCTACGGTTTATCGCGTTCTGACTCAGTTTGAGCAAGCCGGTATTCTCAAGCGCCATAATTTTGAAGGTAACCACAGTGTTTTTGAAATTGACAGTGGCGACCACCATAACCATCTTATCTGCGTTAAAAGTGGTAAAGTCGTAGAATTCTACGATGAAGTCATTGCACAACGTCAGAGAGAAATTGCTGAGAAATACGGCTACACACTAGAAGATCATAGCCTAATTCTTTACGGTGTTTACCAAGGTGAAGATGCAGAAGACGAAGACTAACCACCCGAGATAACCTCTGCAAAAGAAAAGCCACTTTAATTCAAGTGGCTTTTTTATATGCGCAATTATTTTCAAAACTAAAGCCATACAAACCAAGCAGTATATTTTTTATACTTGTAAACTTTTCCGCCCTTCTTAAAGCCAACTAAAACGGATTAGGCTCATCAAAAAAAGAAACTTCTAAATCAAAATCCTGCGCCAAATGCTCACCCAAGGCTCGGATACCTGCACGTTCGCTTGCATGGTGACCACAAGCGATAAACGCACAACCACTCTCTTTTGCCTCATGATATGTACGCTCGGCATACTCACCACTAATAAACAATTGCGCACCTTCATCTTTGGCTTGAATCAGAAAATCATGTGCTGCACCAGTGCACCATGCAATACGAGTGACGGACTGTTGCACATCAGCTTCAATGAGAAATACTGTTTCACTTGGCAGTTCGCAACGCAAAATATTCGCAATTTGTGAAGGTTCCAGTGGAGTAATTTCAGCGTGCCAAATCAAAGGCTCATCATCAGATTGCCATACGCGCTGACAGTCAAAATGGTTGGCAAATAAAATATTATTTCCAAGCTTTGGATGTTGATCAAGTGGAATATGATAAGCGAGCAAATTAACTTGCTTGCTGAGTAAAGCTGCAACACGGCGTTGCTTCATACCTGTGATCTGCTGCGGTTCACCTTTCCAAAAATATCCATGATGCACTAGTAATGCATCAGCACCTACTGTACAGGCATAATCAACAGCTGCCGCTGATGCTGTGACAGCAGTCACAATTTTCTTAATCTCAGCCTTACCTTCTACCTGCATTCCGTTGACGGTAAAGTCCTTAAACTTGCTGCACTTCAAATAATCATTCAGATAATTGAGTAATTCGACACGTTGCATAATCAAGCCTCAAGGAACATTTTAATTGCGGCAAAGCAGCGGTCATTATCCTCGGCATTACTGATCGTGACGCGTAAGCAATCACGTAATAATGGATGAACCCCATCGAGTTTTTTGACCCAAATATTTTGCTCAATCAGTGCTGCATAAATCTTTGCCGCATTCGCTATACGAAGCAGCAGAAAATTTGCTGCTGATGGCCAGACTTCTATCCCTTCCAACATTTGATATGCACTGAGCATTCGCGTACGTTCGCGGCAAATCATTGCTGTTTGGGCGCGAATGAAATCGTCGTGCTCCAATGCAAAATCAACACTGGCAAGAGTCAGTACATTGATGTTGTATGGTGGCTTTACCTTAGCAAAAGCATCTATCCAGTCGTCTGCACCAAAGGCATAACCAAAACGCAAGCCGGCATAGCCAATTTTGGACAGTGTACGGATAACGACAACATTGTCGTATGCTTGCGCCATGGTCGCATTTGAGTGAGATGCATACGCACCATAGGCCTCATCAAGGACAACTAGCCCAGGGGCAGCCTCAATGATATTACGTACTGCATCACTATCGAGGGCGTTCCCAGTTGGGTTATTAGGATCAGCAAGAAAAATTACCGCAGGCTGATGCTCTACTATCGCTTTAAGCATTGCTTGTTCGTTCAAAGCAAAATCAGGTGTAGATAATGGGACACCGACATAGTTCATACCCAGCATTTCCGCACATACTTGATACATTACGAAGGTTGGTGCTGGAGCAAGTACAGTTCTGCCTGGCTGAGCGACTGCCATCAAAATAATTTGAATCAACTCATCAGAACCATTGCCATAAATCAAAGGGCAAGCATCTGGAACATCAAACAGACGGCGCAAATGCGCATCGATTTGATCATCGCCGGGACGTGGGTAACGGTTCATTGCCACTTTATCAAGCCGCTCCAACCATGCCTGACGCAATGTTGGGTCAATATCCTGTGGGCACTCCATATCACTTAAACGCAGTGCGTTTTGTGGTAACTGCGCCACCGGATAGGCATGCATGGCGGCAACAGCTGGCGTAACCCAATCTTTAGCACTCATGATCATTCACCTCTCAAGCGGGCAGATAAAGCGTGCGCATGTAGCCCTTCGGCGTCTGCAAGACAGGCTGCAACCGGTGATAAAGCCAGTGATGCGGCCTCAGACAACGCCATAACACTACTGCGTTTTTGGAAATCATATACGCCCAGCGGAGATGCAAAACGCGCTGTACCTGAAGTTGGCAATACGTGATTTGGCCCGGCACAATAATCACCAAATACTTCATTGGAGCGCGTTCCGACAAAAATAGCGCCCGCATGGCGAATTTGCGGCACAATCATCGCCGCATCAGCAAGCATTAACTCAAGATGCTCAGGTGCAATGTGATTGACGACTTCAACACCCTGCTCTATATTCTTGACCAATACAGTAGCGCCACGATCAAGCAGCGAAGTACGAATAATCTTGGCGCGAGGCTGTTCGCTTAGCATTTCCTCAAGTAATGAATCAACCGCTTCGGCCAGATGCCTACTGTTGGTAACCAAAATTGACTGAGCCATTTCATCATGCTCAGCTTGTGCAAATAAGTCGGCCACAATCCAGCGAGGATCAGCGCTGTCATCAGCAAATACGACAACTTCCGATGGCCCGGCAATCATATCAATCCCGACTTTGCCAAAAACGGCACGCTTGGCTTCTGCAACGTATTGATTCCCGGGCCCGGTGATCTTATCAACCGGAGCTATAGTTTGCGTACCGTAAGCAAGTGCTGCAACTGCATGCGCCCCACCCAGTTGCCACACTTCATCGACACCACTAAGATGCGCAGCACCAAGTACCCATGGGTTCATCTCACCGCCAGGCGCTGGAACAACCATAACCACTCGTGCCACACCGGCAACTTTAGCCGGAACAGCATTCATAAGCACTGACGATGGATATGATGCTTTACCACCAGGTACGTAAATACCGGCACTGTCGAGGGGCTGTATTTGCTGTCCTAACGTGCTGCCGTCTTCATCCTGATAGGACCATGAAGTCAACTTTTGTGCTTCACCATAAGCACGAATTCGCTCATGCGCCACTTCTAAGGCATAACGCGCTTCATCACCCAACTCGCTCCAACAAAGTTCGAGTTTCTCAGCGGGTACACGCAACGCCGCCACACTATCTGCATCAGTAGCATCAAGCGTGCGGCTGTAATGCAACAGTGCCTCATCACCACGCGAACGCACATCATCTATAATCTTGGCAACAGTTTGTCGCACATGCGCCTGAGTAGAGAGCTCAAGCGCCAAGCGTGCATTGAGCGGCGCATAAAAATCAGCTTGCGTGGCGTCTATGCGGTGTAATTTCATGATAATTCCAGTTATTTAAACGTGCTTAGCTAGCACTATTTTTCACTGCCTGCTCAATAGCATTGAGTAGAGGCAGTAATCGTGCCTGCTTGAGTTTGAATGCGGCTTTATTAACGATAAGGCGTGCGCTGATATCACGAACATGCTCTATAGGAACCAACCCATTGGCTTTGAGCGTATTACCCGTATCAACCAAATCGATAATACAATCAGCGAGCCCCACCAAAGGCGCAAGCTCCATCGCACCATAAAGCTTGATTACATTTGCCTGCCGCCCCTGTGCGGCAAAATGCGCTTTAGCCGAATTGACGTATTTACTTGCGACCCTGATATGCTGATGCGGCAAAGGTGGCGCATCAGCTTTAGCAGCCACCATCAGACGGCATTTGGCAATACGCAGATCAATCATTTCGTAGATATTTTGCATTGCTGCTTCAAGCAGTACATCCTTACCTGCAATGCCAAAATCTGCTGCACCATATTCGACGTATGTCGGCGCATCAGATGGACGTACCACTAAAAGCTGCACATCGTCATGATTGGTCGAAAAAATCAACTTTCGACTGTCGAAAAAGTCTGCCTCCGGTTCAATACCCGCTGCTTTTAACAGCGGCAAAGTATCCTTCAGTATGCGCCCTTTCGACAGCGCAATTACGATACCATCGTTACGTTTAGTTGCTGCGAATGCGTTCAATGTTCGCTCCCAACGCATTGAGCTTGCCTTCAATACCGTCATAACCACGATCAAGGTGGTAAATACGGTCAACGATTGTCACGCCTTCAGCAGCCAAACCAGCAATAACAAGGCTCGCTGAGGCGCGTAAGTCAGTTGCCATGACTGGGGCACCAATCAGTTTGGCCGGGCCATGGGTTGTCGCATTGTGTCCGTCAATAAAAATATCTGCGCCCATACGTGCCAACTCCGGGACATGCATAAAGCGGTTTTCAAAGATGGTTTCAACCATGCTTGCACTGCCATCAGCCAAGCAGTTAAGTGCCATAAACTGTGCTTGCATGTCAGTTGGGAACGCAGGAAATGGTGCAGTACGAATACTGACTGCTTTTAGCGGGCGATTACGCTGATCAATCGCAATATAATCTTTACCACGTTCAATCAAGGATCCAGCAGCTTCAAGCTTTTCCAGCACAGCCTCAAGCAACGATGGTGAAGTATTACGCGCAATAATACGCCCACCAGTTGCTGCAGCCGCAATCAAGTGCGTGCCCGTCTCAATACGGTCAGGTAAGGTGGCATAGCGGCAACCATGCAACTCACGTACACCTTCAATAACCAGCGTTGACGTACCAATACCACTAATATTCGCACCCATCGCATTAAGGCAATGCGCCAAATCGCTGACCTCAGGTTCACGAGCGGCATTTTCAAGCACCACGGTCCCTTCAGCCAATACGGCAGCCATCATCAGGTTTTCAGTGCCCGTAACTGTGACAACATCCATCACAAAACGCGTAGCTTTCAGCTTTGCTGCTTTGGCATAGATATAGCCTTCACGGACGTCAATTTCAGCACCCATGGCTTCCATACCTTTGATGTGCTGATCAACAGGCCGTGCGCCAATCGCACAACCGCCAGGCAATGAAACTTTGGCCTCACCAAAGCGTGCCAATAGTGGGCCTAATACCAAAACACTCGCACGCATGGTCTTGACCAGCTCATAAGGCGCAACAGGCTGGTCAATAACGCTTGCATCAATACTGACGCTGCCATCTTTAAATTCAACCTTCGCACCCATGGCACGCAATACATCGAGCAATGTACGAACATCACGCAAGTTTGGAACGTTATCAATCTGCGTTTCGCCATTAACCAGCAGTGTAGCGGCTAAAATAGGTAATACGGCATTTTTTGCCCCACTGATGCTAACTTCACCTTCGAGCGTATTACCGCCGATAATTTTGAGCTGCTCCATGCTTATTTGGTCTCCGTTTTTAGTGCCAGTGCGTGTACTTCATTGCTGCTGATAACGTCTTTTAAAGCATTCATGACCATGCGGTGCTGCTCCAGGCGCTTCATCCCAGCAAATCCTGATGATCTGACCGTAGCTGAATAGTGCACCCCGTCCGGGCTACTCAATTCAACTTCGGCATCAGGCAAAATATCCTCAATTCGTGTTTTTATTAGTTGTTCCTGCATGAGAGAAACGCTCCATTATCCAATTCATAAACGGCCAACATCTTACGCAAATGTTCACCAATATTCACCCATTGCAGTTCTATTTCTTGCTCACGTGCTTTGCGAATCAGCAAAACCAAAGCTGCTATACCAATACTGTCTGCTTTCTCTACTTTATGTGCATCAATAGTGACAGAATCAGCCGGAAAGCTAATCTGGCGGCTACTCAAGCCCTCACAATCAGCTAGGCAAAAACTGGCTGGCAGGCACAGTGTCGTGCCCTGCCAATCATCAAAAACATTACTCATTGCCATCCATACCGCGCACTTTCTCAATCAGCCCATCAATACCAACGCGCTCTATATCACTGGCAAAGCTATTGCGGTAACTGAGCAGAATAGATACGTTTTCAAAGCTGGCATCATAGATTTTCCATTGCCCATTTTGTTCGTGCAAGCTGAATACAATAATCGCCGGTTTTTTGCCTCGAGGAGTAACTTGCATGCGGACATCCGTCCGGTTGTACTTATCAATACCAGAGTTACCAAGAATTTTGAACGTAGCATTGGTGTCGTATTGCTTCCAGCTGTCAGAATACAGGCGGATTAACATACTGCGAAATGCATCGACAAAAGCATCCTGCTGAGCTGGCGTTGCTTGGTTCCAGTAGCGGCCAAGGACAATACGCGACATGATTTTGAAATCGAGATACGGCAAAATTTCATTGTCAATCAATTTATTGAGTGCAGCACGGTCGTTGCGATACAGCTCGGGTTTGCTATTTACCTCATCAAGCAAAACAGCTGCCTGCTGCTCAACCAATGCTTCTGCACCGGCCGGATTTGGTTCGGCATGTGCGGTAAGAGAAAAACCCACAAAGGCTGCTACAGCCATCAGTATTCTTTTCATCCTTTTTTCCTCGTTGGTTAAACCATCATTATCATTAAAAAATAAATGCCGTGTCAGTTACTATTTCGTCGAGATATCACTGACGAACTGCTGAATCAGGCGTTCAATGACCATTGAAGAGCCAGTATATGCAATCTGATCACCATCTTCGAGTGTGGCAATGCCGCCCCCCTCAGTAATCCCGATGTATTTTTCCCCAAGTAAACCAGCTGTCAGTACTTCTGCACTGCTGTCATTACCAAAATTGTTGTATTCAATGGATATCTCGAGGTCTACACGTGCCTGCATGCTTGCTGGGTCAAGCGTGATAGATTTAACCTTTCCGATCTGGACACCAGCTGACGTTACAGAGGCATTTTTATTCAGGCCACTAACATCTGTAAACATACCGTAAACTGTATAAGTACTCGATGCATGAAAGCCTCCCATGTCTGTCGTACGCAGCCCCAGAAATGCAGTTGCCGCAAGCGCGAGAATAACGAACAACCCCACCGCAACGCTGACAAAGCGATTATCTTGCATACTAACCTCCAAACATAAACGCAGTAAGGATGAAATCCAACCCCAGTACCGCTAGTGAACCAAGAACAACTGTTTTCGTCGTTGCAACCCCCATACCGCGTACGGTAGGAGATGAAGCAAAACCCTGATAAACCGCAATGGCAGATATCACGATACCGAAAATAAAACTTTTTATAACCAAGCCTTCAATCAGGTCATTATAAAGGTTAACCCCATTTTGCATCTGCGACCAGAATATACCGGCATCAACCCCGAGATTAATTACCCCGACGACATAAGCTCCACAAATCGCAACTCCGACAAACAACATCGCCAATAGAGGCATCGCCAGTAAAGCACCCCAAAAACGCGGTACACCAACTTGACGGACGGGATCAATACCCATCATCTCCATTGCCGCAAGCTGTTCAGTGGTTTTCATCAAGCTGATTTCAGCGGTAAATGCTGATCCCGCTCGGCCGGCAAACAATAGCGCACTGACAACAGCACCAAGCTCGCGCATCAAAGATAGCGAAACCATTAAACTCAATGATTCTTCAGCCCCAAAGCGCACAAAAATGGTATACCCCTGAAATGCGAGAACCATTCCAACAAAAAAGCCGGCAACAATAATGATCGGTAATGACAGCACACCAGCTGAAAAAAGTGCGCGAATTGCCTGAATCGGCTTGCGCCACAACTCACTCGTCCCCGCAATAAGGCGCAACAAAAACAAAGTAAAGCTGCCAATACCGCTAACGACCTCAATACATCGATCACCAAAGCGAGCTAACCATTGCATGATCATTTCACCCCCAGCAAAGTATCTGAATAAGACATACCAGGATAATGATATGGCACGGGCCCATCACTTTCAGCGTGCATGAACTGATGAACCAGTGGGTCGTCAGATGCATACAGTGCGTCGGGGCAATCATTGGCGACCACGCGCCCACCTGCAATCAAGATGATCCGATCCGCAATACGAGAAGCCTCCGCAATATCATGGGACACCACGATACTGGTCATGCCAAGGCTATCATTTAGATCACGCACTAATCGCGCAAGCACACCGAGTGAAATTGGGTCTTGCCCGGTAAACGGCTCATCATAAATCATCAGCTTTGGATCACGCACAATAGCACGCGCCAATGCCGCACGTCGGGCCATTCCACCAGATAATTCTGATGGCATCAAATCCCTCGCACCGAGTAGCCCTACACGCTGCAACTTCATATCAACGATGATATCTATCAATTCATCGCTCAATTTCGTTTTTTCGCGCAACGGAAAAGCCACATTTGCCCCAACCGTCATATCGCTAAATAACGCTCCACTTTGGAACAACATACTCATATCACTGCGTAGTGCCATCAGCTGCCGCTTGCCCATGCCGTTTAAGCGTTTTCCAAGAGTTGTCACTTCACCGCAATCAACCTTTAATTGCCCGGTAATGATTTTCATCAAAGTGGTTTTACCGGTGCCACTCGGCCCCATCACTGCAATGACTTCACCAGCCGGAAAATCCACATCAATGTTATCAAAGATGATCCGTTTGCCACGGCGAAAAGTCATGCCGCGCAAGCTTGCTATTGCATCAGTCATTTACGCCTCCGAGTTTTAAAATGTGAGCCCATTGTTGCGGCGTCACTGGCATTACTGATAGTCGATTGCCTTTTTGAAGCAACGCCATGCCAGCCAAACTTGGTTCTTCACGCATGTTTTTTAAAGCTACGAAGTTAGGCAGGTAGCGAACGCTACGAACATCAACCTGCCACCACCTTGGTGACTCCTCGCTGCTACGCGCATCAAAATAGTGAGATTTGGTATCAAACTGGCTAGGATCCGGGTACGCAGCCCGAATCACTTCAGCAATCCCCGCGATACCTGGCTTAGGTGTTGAAGAGTGATAGAAAAACACTTGATCACCCACAACCATATCGCGCATAAAATTACGCGCCTGATAGTTACGCACACCACTCCAGCCTTCGCCCTGCTCACCACATGCTACTAGATCATCGAATGAAAATTCATCCGGCTCTGATTTCATTAGCCAGTAAGCAGGCACTGTACAATCCTCAAATTTCGTGACAAAAGTGCGGCATGATAGCACACCGCACCCAAGTCATTTAATTGCTTTCAAATTCGTAAATAAAGTCAATTGCATTATCTTGCCCACTTGCCGTTGCTTCGGCTTTGAGACGATCACTGAATTGATAACGAGCAATAAATTCCGTCAGTGCAGTAAAGAAATTAGACTGCATACCAACATACAGGTCATCACCAAGGTACTTACCTGCTTTCATGCCGGTTACGCCAATATCTAAAACATCAAGCCCTGTTTCCTGCGCAAGATTATCCGGGAAGACGCCGCCTAGCGTATAGCTCGCAGCGGTTTGGAGCAATGCATCTGTATCCGTGCCTGAATCAGGCGCACGCCCAAACAATAAATAAGAGAGAATTGCCGAATCAGGCATTGCCGGGTTTGAAGTCAGGGTTAGGTGTAAATGCTCAACATCGCCATTAATCTGTGCACCAGCTTGAACATCTGCAATCTCACGCAATGCCAGTACTTCTACTGTAGGGTTAGCTATATTGCCACCAGAAAAGGTTACTCGCCCGCGCTTGATATCGAGCTCTTGCCCATAAAGTTCGTAGATACCACTAGCGACTGAAATCGTACCTTCTGCTGTGATAGGACGATTCGGACGCATAAATACCGTAATACCACCAATTAAGCGCAAATTGACGTCGCTGTTGTTGAAGTAAACTTGATCGCCCAGCTCGACAGCAATACTTGCATTAAAGGGTGTCTGCGCGTTCTTGATTTTTTCCTGGGTAGATTTGTCGTCCTTGCCGACAATCACTACATCTTTCGAGACACTCACACCACCTGAAGTATCAGGTATTGATACACGTGCCTCTGGAATGATCACTTTCCCATCAACATTGATGCCCTGATCCGGATCTATTTTGACATCGAAACTTGGCGTCACGACAACGCGCATATTTTCCGCATCGGCGATCAACATATTCTGGCCATCAAGATTAAGATCAAGGCGTACAGGCGCTAAAGCCAGAGCGCCATTGATATCGAGGGCGCCACGTGGCGTGCCTACTTGACCATTGATATCAATTTTGCCTGTGCGTGCCGCTGAAAGCTGCAAGCGAATATCACTCAGCTCTGTTGCATATTCAGGAATAACAATATAGCCGCCAGCAAGCTCGATTTGCCCACCTACAGCAGGATTAGACGCAGCTCCTGAAAAACGTAAATCACCATTAATGCTGCCACGCATGTCACTAACCATTGGTACGAGATAGCGGAATTCACCGATATCTGGAATATTTACTGCAAGTTGCCCATCTAGCTTGGGCGCAGAAAAGTCACTGATCCGGGTACGGAGGCTAAGTTCACCAGCATCAGCAAATGCAATGTCTGACGCTATATTTGCCTGCTGTCCCTTAAATGCGGCAATAATGTTTCCTTTGGTCAGGTCCAAGGTGACTGGAGCAGAATCCTCAGGAGCAATAACAATATTCCCGGGTGTAAAGGTGATATCAGCTTGCCCGCTCATCTGCCCATTAGCCGCAATGCGTACATCCCCTTTCCCCTGTGCAGTGATTGTTGTGCGGATCATGTCAGGTATAAATGCTGCAAAGCTTTGCGGCGATAATTTGTCAATTCGATAAGTAATTGCGGTTTGCTGATCATGCGCTACATCAACACACAAACCCGATATCCCATCCACGAGGCAAAAATCGTCCAGTTTTTGACTTTTGGGTGATACCGCCAGAGCACTCGCTTGCTGCAAGTGCCAATTCAAGCCATCTCCGGTTGCATTAAGCTGAGTAATTTTCCCAACCCAACTATCAAGTGCTTTTAGCCCGCCTTGTGCAGCCAAATCAAGATTGAATTCCCCACCATTGGTTAAGAATTTTATAGTGTGTTGATCAAACTTGCCCTCTGTATTCAGGGCGATAGACTGCCATTGCTGACCAGCCAGCGATACGCCCGAAAGATTAATGGTATTGTTCAACGCACCACCTGTACGCAACGCGCTATCTAAGCGAACATCAGCGCTACTGATACGGTAATCCTGATACGCAATATTTTTTGCTGAAGCAGTTATATCCACTTCAGGCTGTTCAGCGTTACCTTTGATTGAACCAACAGCATCGAAAGTACCACCAAGTGGCTTGTACAGGGATGACAAATTACGCCCTTCAATGTTGAACTTCATATCAAATTTGCCATCGGCGACACCACCGCTGACAGCAAATTTATTCTCCCCCAGGCCAACCTCCATGCCCTGCATACTGACTGAACCATTTTCCAAGATGACACTACCTTGTCCCCTCAGAGGCTCACCATTCAACGTGCCGCTGATGGATTTTATTTCTGCGTTAGCATTGAGCTTACCGGATTTTGAAATCTTCCCTTCACTGGCAATATCTGCGTTAACCTTACCTTCATAGCCGTCAACAAAGGCGCCCGGATTGAAATTTTCCGTCTTTAGATCAATAGACCAACTGATTTCAGGCTGTAAATCAGCACTTCCCGTAAGTCTGGCACGCCCATCACCCTGCTGCAAAACAAGATCAATATCATTAACCCGCTTGGGGTTGACTCTCGCACCGCCACTTAAGCGACTTTGCGGAAAGTCACGGCCTGAGGCGATTAAATCAGTTTGGACATCTAACCCGTCGATATTACCTTTTGCCTGTAATCCACCTTGAGCAGAGTCAAATAGTACCGCATTGCTATCGGGATCTTTATAGCGTAAGTTTTGCCACTGCAAATCTGCGTCGATATTCGGATCATTAACTGCACCAGTCAAGCTGGCATGGCCTTTCACCGCACCACTGATCCCTGGCACCAAAGCCCCTAACTGACCAGCATCAATATCAAGCGCCAACTCTCCTCCACTTTGATCGAGCACACCGTTAGCATTAATCCGGTTATTGGCGATATTGAGTCGTAAATTCTCTGCGCGAATACCGCTGCTATCGTAATGTACTGCGCCATTACCTTCGAGAGGGTAATCAAGCAATGAGCCACCCAGCTCATTGATGGTCATATCAGCGGCTATATCACCGTCGCTTGAGATTGTACCGCTGCTGGCGATATTGGCATTGATATTTCCAGGATAGTCCGGCACAAAACGGCTTGGATCAAAATCTTTGCTATCAATCTTAATATCCCAACTTACGTCTGGCTGAATAGCCACACTACCAGTAACGTGAGCGGTACCTTTACCACTAACAAGCTGCAAATCAATATCACTGACCTGCTCTTGATTAACATGAGCACGCCCTTTTAGGCTGCTTTGTGGAAAATCTCGCCCAGATGCCGTCAACTCAGTTTGCACATTGAGCCCATCAAGATTGCCTTCTGCTTGCAGCCTACCTAGTGGTGAATCAAACAAAACAGCATCCACTTGCGTATCTGTGTAGCTCAGGTTTTGCCACTGTATGTCAGTGTCGATAGTGGGGTCATCAATGGCACCAGTAAGCGTTGCTTTACCACTCACGGCACCAGCAACACCCGGCACTAAAGCACCAAGCTGATTAGCATCAATATCTAGCGCAAGTTCACCACCACTTTCATTGAGTTCTCCATTGGCACTGATTCGGTTTCCGGCAATATTGAGCAGCAAATTATCTGCACGTATGCCATCTTTATCGAAGCGGATATCCCCATTGCCTTTGAGTGGTTGGTTTAACAGCGTACCGTTAAGCTCGTGAATCGTCGCATAAGCTGCAATTTTTCGGTCACTTGTGATCACGCCATTACTGGCAATATTGGCATTAATATTACCCGGGTAGTCTGACGCAAAACGGCCTGGATCAAAATTTTGACTCTCAACATTGACGTCCCAAGCAATATCGGGCTTAAGTGTGACCACTCCGGTCACATGTGCTGTACCTTCGCCGCTTGTAAGCTGCAAGTCCATATTACTGATTTCAGTCTGGCTCACATCTGCACGGCCACCCAAGTGACTTTGAGGAAAATCACGGCCAGATGCAGTCAAATCAGTGACAACATTCAGCCCTTCTAAATTACCTTTCGCTTGTAGAGTTCCTTGCTCAGACTCAAATAATACGGTCTTGCTCTCACTTTCTGTATAACTCAGGTTTTGCCACTGCAAATCTGCATTGATATTAGGATCATCAATCACGCCACTTAAAGTGGCTTTACCACTTACAGCACCCGTCATTTCAGGTACCAATGTTGCCAGCTGGGCGGCATCAATATCTAATAACAACTGACCATCGCTGTCGTTAAGCTCACCGTTTGCATTAACCCGATTGCCCGCAATATTGAGCAGTAAGTTATCTGCACGAATGCTATTTTCATCGTAATGAACAGCACCATTACCAGTAAGGGGTAAATTGAGTAACGTACCAACAAGCTCATTAATAGTGGCACTGACCGCAATTTTTCCATCACTTGCGATGACACCGCTGCTATCAATATTGGCATTAATACTACCTGGATAATCTGATACAAAACGACCCGGATCGAATTGCTCACTGACGACATTGACATCCCAGGCAAGATCTGGCTTCAATGCAACTGCACCAGTCACATGGGCACGACCTTCACCACTGACAAGCTGCAAGTCAATATCCCTGATTCGCTCAACAGATGCGACCGCTTTCCCTTCAACTTGAGTAGGTGGGAAATCACGACCGCTGGCTTCAGTACTGACCAATAAATTTAATGCACTGGGCTGACCTGAAATATCCAAATCCCCATTAGAATGACGCAACAATTGCTCACCGCTATCATTGGTATAGGAAAGATCACGCCACTTCAGCGCTCCATCAATATCAAGATTACTTATATCACCACTCAACAGGAAGTGAGCATTGACATTGCCATCCACAGCCGGAGTCAAGTTATCCAAATGCGCAGCATCAAGAATTACATTTAAGGCACTGTTACTTTCACCAAGCTCGCCAGTCGCAGTAATGGTATTTTCAGCAATATTGAGGTGGAAACCTTGGGCATTCACCCTTCCATTTGCATATCGCAGGGTACCGTCGCCATTGAGCGGGTAGCCTTGCCAACTACCTTGCAATGTATTGATCGTGAGCAAAGCATGCTGATCCTTACTGCTTAACTCACCTTCTGTGACGACATCGGCATTAAGAGTCAGATCCAGATCTTTTTGGTAAGCGCTACCATCAATATCTCTAGCGGTTAAACTTCCTTGCCAGCTGATAACGGGGGCGAAAGAAACCTCACCAATAAACGCCACCGTGCCGTTAAGCGTCCCAATATCAAGATGGATATCTTTCGCACCATTGGCTGATACTTCCGCACCACCATTAATACTGGTTGCAGGAATGTCTTGCCCGGCCAATTGGGCATCTGCACTTATGGCAAGCTGCTCGAAGGGGCCAGCTGCACGTAAATACCCTTCTTCACTGGTGATGCTCTCAGCCACCGCCAGCTGCTGCCAGTCAACCTTTAAATCCAGCTGCTGCTTATCGAGTTCCACGAGGCCAGCAACTGTCGCATCAAGCTCTGCATAACCCGTTGCCGCAATATTCATGGCTGGCTTCAACACGCTCCCTGAAGCATCGATCTTGAGCTTCTGAGGCTCAGCAAGGTTGTGCACGGTAGCTTCCGCATCAAGCTTGAGCGGATAATCTTCCAAAGTTGTTAAATCCACATCCAATTGCGCATCGGCCAAATCACTACGCATCATCACCGCACTGGTAAGATGACCATGCTGGTAGCGTGCATTGAGCTCGGCGTGGTCAATCTTGATAATACTCGTGCCACTCTGTGATACAGCGACATCATCAAGGCGTACTTCGTCAAGCACGACATCAAACGGCAAATCAATTTGTGGCAAATGCTTCGGTATACCACCAGATGTATCATCAGGCTGAGTACTTTCCTGCAGATCAATATCTGCCCCTGAAAGGAGCACTTGCGAAAATGCAACTCTTGCGGGTGAAAAGCCGCTGTCATTATCAATAATCAGCGCATCAGCGTGAGCATCAACCCCAGGACCCTGTAGCGAAAAATCTCGCCATGATTGGCGCGTCCACAAGTGCCCTTCCAGCGATGAATAGCTAATTTTGTAAGGGCTTAACGCACTGATGACTCGAGGCAATTGCCGGTAGCCAGTCTCAGTCGCGGTAAAATATGCCAATAATGCAACCAGCAATAAGACGATCAACAGTAAAGTCAACAGCAGCCATTTGATTGACTTGAGTAAAAAACCAACAGTGTTTTTCATAAATCAGAGATCCAGTTCAGTACCGACATTAATGTGAAAACGGACTTTCTTACTATTTGGCTCATTTAACCCATGAGCAATATCAATGGAGATCGGGCCAACCGGCGAGCTCCAGCGCACACCAACACCAGCGCCAACTTTGGTGTCAAATTTGTGGGTAAAGGCATCACCGGCGTCAACAAATACCGCAGCAGCCCAGTCCGGCTTAAAGTAATACTGGTACTCCAAGCCAACAGTCGCTTTATATTTACCACCTATATTACTGCCACCACTATCACGCGGGCCGATTTGTTCGTAGCCATAGCCTCGTATCGACCTATCCCCACCAGCAAAATAACGCAGACTCGGCGGCAACTGGCTAAAGTTGTCCGTCCACGTTGCGCCCAAGTCAGCACGTGCTGACACTGCATTTTTATCATTAAATGGATACAGCGCACGTAGCTGCAAATCCGCTTGTGCGAAAGAGACATCAGATAAAGCGCCTTTTACCGCTCCGCGCCCACCGATACCAATTTGGTAGCCTGACTTGGGGTTAATTCGGTTTGTATTCGAGCTGTAAATAACTCGAGCTTGAGGATAAGTCAGCAAAACCTTTGCGTGATCAGAACCAATCGTAAAATCTTCTATTGCACTAACCAAGGCATAACGGTGCGACCAATTGTCCACAACAAAGTTATAACCGCCTTCGGCAAAAGCACGCGTCGTTTTATATTTATCTTCCTCACGGCTCGCACCAAGTCTAAAATAATAATAATCAGTGGTCGGGTTTTCAGCCGGTATGCGGTAAATATTGTCGAAGCTGTACTTCCTTTGCGAGACGAAGGTTTTGCTGCTAAAAGTATGGCCACGACTGTTCACCCAGCGCCAATCAAAATCGAACTTACCGCGCACACCTTCATCAGTCGAATAGCCAATGCCAAACACATAGCGCTTGTTCTTATTCATGGTTAGCTTTGCTTCGACAGGCACCGTCTTTGTCGCTGTATCAGGTTTATTGCCAACCAAGACTTGCTGAAAGTAGCCACTACCTTGCAAATCTTGCTGCAAAACAGCAACGTCTCTTGAAATATACGGTTCACCGGCTTTAAAACCAACAAAACGCTCTAACAAATCCTCATCTAACGGTACTTCGCTAAAATCCACATCACCAAAGCGATAACGCGGGCCACTGTCATACACCAATTCAATATCAGCTTTATTGGTTTCAGGGTTAACGTAAACGACACTACGCTCAAACTGGGATTCAAAATAACCGCGCGCTCCAGCCAGTGCCTCAAAGCGAGATTTATAGCGCTCATAGATTAGGTGGTTTAACTGATCACCCGATTTCAGTGGATTATCTTGCAACAGCTCAGCAAACTTGGCATCGCCCATGGCTTGACCTTCAAGCTTCACAGAAACCTTATCAATATGAACAGGATCATTAAGGCGAACATCATAAGAAACAATCAGGTTATTGCCCTCGAAATGTTTTTCAACTGAAACATCGACGTTGTAATACCCAAATGGTTGCTGGGATGTGGCAATTTCTTTTTGCCCATTTTCAATCAGGTAAGCAACGTAATTAGGGCGATCGACCTCTTTATCTTTGAGTTTTTCTAGCGTCAAAAACACCCGCGCATTATTGAGCTGTTCTTCGTTTTCAATACCACTTATTTTTATATCAGAAACTGTTTTTCCGTCCAAGACATCATTTTCTTCTACTGTCTTATGACTACCAACATCTCCACCTGTATTACTCTGATCATCTTCCGCAAACTGAAGATTTTCCAAAGGATTACCTTTTTTTAGCTCAATTCGCTCAACATTTTGCGAGGACTGGCTTGCGGCTGCAGCTGTATCTGGCTGTGCGTCTTGCGAGGATAAATTTGGCAATTGCCCACCACATCCAACCACAAAAACAGGGAATAACGATAAATATAGAGCAGTATTGTGTTTCGTCATTTTGATTCCAAACCCCGATTTCGATAATTAAATATTGTCTTTGCTTTCACTCTATCCCCTCATCACCAATTGTCGGCGGCGTACACCCAGCATCCACAAAGCCATAAAATAGCTTAAAATACCACAACCAATTAATAAAACTAAGTGGCCAATCTGCCACCAACGGCTGTGCTCCAACCACAAATGCCAATCATCCTGTAAGTACCACAGAACCATACCCATAGCAGCATTGCTCGCAAACACCTGGATGAAAAAACGCCATGAGCGTGGCATCAAATAAACGCCTCGGCTACGCAGCATAATTAGCAGCAGAGTTACATTCACTGCAGCGGAAATAGCACTCGCTGCGGCAAGCCCAACATGCGCCCAATATTGGCTCAAGATTAAGGCAAGAATGATATTAACGATCATTGCCGTAATACCGGCCTTGACCGGTGAACGCGTATCTTGCCGCGCATAAAAAGCTGGCGCAAGAACTTTGACAACGATCCAAAAGAACGCACCAAATGCATAGGCCCGCAAGCTCAATGTAGACATTTCCACATCATATAATTTGAACTCGCCACCATGAAATAGCGAGAGCAAAATCGTTGGCGCAAGCACGCATAGCCCCGTGGCTGCTGCACTACCAACAAGCACCCCCCAACGTAGTGACCAATCCAGCGTCGCGACATAACGCGCCTCATCTTCAACGCTGCGCATGGTACTCAAGCGAGGCAAAATTACCGTTCCCAGCGCCACACCAATCAATGCAATTGGTAGTTCTACCATTCGATCTGAATAATAAAGCCATGAAATACTGCCCGTCACCAACATCGACGCGAGAAAAGTATTGATTAATACTGTTAGCTGCCCAACTGATGAACCAAATAAAGTCGGGATCATGAGTTTCAAAATACGCCGCACACCACTGTGCTTCCAGCCCCATTTCGGGCGAACCAACAATCCCAGCTTCCATAAAAAAGGAAGTTGAATTAACAGCTGTGATAAGCCACCAAACAGCACCGCCCAAGCCAAGGCTAAAGGTGGAATTTCCCCATTACCGCCAGCATAAGGCCAAAGACAGGCAACGATTATCGCAACGTTAAGCAGGACGGGCGTAAATGCCGGTACTGCAAAGTGATGAAAAGTATTTAGTACGCCTCCAGCCATCGCCGTCAGTGAGATCAACATGATGTAAGGAAACATGATACGCAGCATATCGGTCGTCAGTGCAAACTGTAGCGGTTTATCGACCATACCGTAGGCCACCACAGAAACAATCACACCCGCAAAGGCAACACCAAGAACGGTAATCACCATCAGGATACCGAGTAACGTACCCGATGTATGGCGCAGCAAATCCTTCAATTCATCAGGATGACGCGCTTTGGTTTCGGAAAATACCGGTACAAAAGCATTCGCAAAACCACCCTCTGCAAAAAAGCGCCGCAATGTATTTGGGATACGCAACGCCGCAAAGAAAGGATCTGTTATACCGACATCAAAATAACGGGCCAATAAAATGTCACGCAACAAACCAAGTACGCGCGACAGCATCGTCATAACCGCAATTGCAGCGGATGAACGCCAAAGTGATTTAGCCACAGGACATCTCCTGCCCTGAATGTTTTAAGAAAAGCAAAATATTAGTGCCAGCCGAGGTTGTGAGCGATCGCAGTAACAGCGTCAGGTCTGTTCATGCTATAAAAATGCAGCGCAGGAACATCTTCATCTATCAACCGCGCACACAGTTCACTGACGACATCTGCCCCAAAGTCTCTCAATGCAGAAAGATCATTTTGATAAGCTTCTAGCCGCTTACGTATCCACCGCGGTATCTGTGCACCACACATATCAGAGAATCGCGATAATTGTGTGTAATTAGTGATTGGCATAATACCTGGTACAATTGGAATATTAACGCCTAAGCGCTGCGCATCATCACGGAAGCGTAAAAACGCATCAACATTATAAAAATATTGTGTGACAGCCTCATTAGCACCCGCATTAACCTTTTCACGAAAATGAAGTAAATCTTGCTCAGGCGTTTTAGAACGTGGATGAATTTCAGGGTACGCCGCCACGTAAACATGAACAGACTGCCCCCAGCGCTCACGCACAAGTGCAACCAGTTCACGGGCATTTAGCAAATCTCCAGCCTGATACATGCCGGAAGGCATATCACCACGAAGAGCCATAATTCGATCAACGCCCCAACTCTGGTATAAATCGAGAATATCGACTACATCTTTTTTTTGGGCTGCGACACAAGTCAGATGTGGCATAACGGGCACATCACCTTCTTTTAAGATGCGCTCTACCGTTGCGAGTGTACGTTCACGAGTACTTCCACCTGCACCATAAGTTACCGAATAATACTCACAATTCAAGAACCTCAGTGCAGCACGAACTTCAGTAAGTTTTTGAGCACCCTCTTCTGTGGCTGGCGGGAAAAACTCACAACTAACGCGTACCGGCGGCCTAACATGACTCATCAATTATCTCCACATCCAATGCGCACTAAATTCAACGGCTAAATTCCGATGGCTCAATGTAGAGCACAGAAGCGCGGTTAATAATATATTTTTGATCATTTACATCATGGAATTCGTATGAATCATCTTTTAATTCAGGCTTACTATCCGCGTAAAGGCGTTCACCACTGGTCAAACGTACCTCATAGAGAGAATGACTATTCAAAACACTACAACCAGCTAGCACCATCACAGCAAAAAACAACGTGATCCTTTTTTTCATTACGCACAGCACCTCTAAAAACTATATAGCCGATGCATTATAACATTTCCCGTGATTAGCAAGACGTTAGTTAACATTAAAATGCCCGCCACTCATACATGTAATTCCTTTTCAGTTGGTATATAATTATAGTTTCATTACATTACACTAAGTTACCCAAACTACCCTATGCCGGAAAATCATATAACCAAGGTGGCATTTAAAGACTTCGCGCTACACGATGCCATTCAAGAAGCTTTGCAAGATGCCAAGTTAACTCATGCCACCCCTATTCAGGCCAAAACGTTACCATTAACATTGGAAGGCCATGACGTCATGGGGCTGGCCCAGACCGGCACCGGTAAAACGGCAGCATTTCTCATCGCCATGCTGCAATACCTGATGGTCAACCCTGTTCATCCTAAAGCAAAAGGACCTTGGGCAATAGTCTTGGCCCCGACTCGTGAGCTGGCAATTCAAATTAAAAAAGATGCTGATTTACTCGGCCGCTACACAGGCTTAAAAAGTTTGGCAGTTTACGGTGGCACCAATATTGAGCATCAAAAAAACCTATTTAAAGCAGCCAATATAGATATCGTTATCGGCACCCCAGGCCGTATCATTGATCTATACAAGCAAAAGGTTTTTCGCCTTAAAAACATAGAAGTCTGTGTACTCGACGAAGCAGATAGAATGTTTGATCTTGGCTTTATCGACGACATCCGCTACTTACTCAAGCAAATGCCTCCTGCACAAGAACGCTTAAACCTTCTGTTCAGTGCAACCATGGCACAAAAAGTTCAAGAGCTGGCCTACGAATATTTCAACGCACCTGAAACGATCAGCATTGAAAGCGATCAGCCAACCGCTGATAACGTCACACAAGTGCTTTACCACACAGCCAAGCATGAAAAAACACCATTGCTACTCGGAATTTTGGCACAGGAACAACCTAGCCGCAGTATTGTATTTCTTAACACCAAGCGTGACCTTGAGCGATTGAGTGTCGTCCTAGAAGCCAATGGCTACCCTAATGCAGCTTTATCCGGCGATATAGCACAGAAAAAACGCGAACAAGTCATCAAGGATTTTCAAAGTGGTAAAACAAATATTGTCGTAGCAACTGATGTTGCTGCACGTGGCTTACATATTCCCGACGTTAGCCATGTATTCAACTATGACTTACCACAAGCGGCTGAAGACTATGTTCACCGTATAGGCCGAACTGCTCGAGCCGGCGCCAGTGGTAAAGCTGTCAGCTTTGCTTGTGAAGAATATGTTTATTCATTGCCCGAAATTGAGCATTACATTGACAATAAAATCCCCGTCGAAAATATTAACGATGAATTACTTGCTGACGTAATTCCTCCTAGTGACGAGGCGCTCGCAGCATTAAAGAGTGAGCAGCGCCAGCGTCGAGAACAAGCAGGAAATCGTGGCAACCGACGCAATGGTAACGGACGAAGCAATAATACTCGAACTGACAACCGCAAGCGTACACCTCGCCGCAACAATCGTCAAAACCAGGACAACCACGGTAATCGTTAAAGTATTACCTTTATAGATTGAACGTAGTACCCTAGCAAAAAGCTGCTTCTAAACGAAGCAGCTTTTTGTTATTCCCACCCTCCAATCACTCCGTACTCAACCGAAAGTAGAGATAGTTCCAACACAGCGCAGCCACGCGAAAGCCGCTTTTATGCGCGGCAAACTTACAGATCCGCTTACCAAGAACTGCTAATTAATCTGTAAGTAACTGATCCCAACGCAGCAAACGCAATTCACGGTCTATCTGGCGCAGCCTAAAATAGAGTTGCTCACGATAAAGCAGCAGTTCACGATCACTTTCAAATTGTCTGCTCTGCAGCGTTTCTTTAGCATTTTTCACCAACTCCGCACGCTCTTGCTTCAATTCGCTTATTTCAAGAGCAGTCTCATAAATGCGCAGTCCATCTTGATATGCGACTTCTAACTCATTTTGATTAGAACAAACAGCCATATTAAAATGCTCGCCAGTCCGCCCTACCTCATAAGCATTTTCAGCACGACAGTAGTGCTGCAAACCTTCCATCCAACCTTGCTTCCAAATTTCTTGGTTGGGTTCAATCGCATACTCTATACAAGCATCACGATGATCCGCTAAGCGCGAGATTGAATAACCACGTGATCCATCACGAAACCCAATGTCATACCATCGGCCCAAGTGACAATCTTTTTCACTCAAGGTGGCACAGCCATAAAAAAATACACCGCACATAGGTACGGTGTATCGCATGATATTACGCAATGAGATACGCAGTTTCATTAGTTCTTTTCTTGGTCAACCAAGCGGTTTGCTTTAATCCAAGGCATCATATCGCGCAGCTTAGCACCGACGACTTCGATTTGATGCTCACTATTCAAGCGACGGCGTGAAGTCATACCAGGCGCTCCAACCTTGTACTCTGAAATAAACTGCTTGGCGTACTCACCATTTTGAATATTTTCCAGACACTCACGCATTGCCCATTTACTTTCTTCGTTAATAACACGCGGGCCAGTAACGTACTCACCAAACTCAGCATTATTTGAGATTGAGTAGTTCATGTTGGCAATACCGCCCTCATAAATCAAATCAACAATCAGCTTGAGTTCGTGCAAGCATTCAAAATAAGCCATTTCCGGTGCATAGCCAGCTTCAACGAGTGTTTCAAAGCCTGCTTTGATTAACTCAACTGTACCACCGCAAAGAACTGCTTGCTCACCGAATAAGTCAGTTTCAGTTTCCTCTTTAAAGCTGGTTTCGATGATACCCGCTTTGCCACCACCATTGGCGACAGCATATGCCATAGCCACATCGCGAGCCTTACCACTTTGGTCCTGATCGATGGCGATCAGATGCGGGACACCACCGCCACCTTGATAGGTCGAGCGTACTGTATGACCAGGTGCTTTAGGAGCTACCATGATTACATCCAAATCAGCACGTGGCTTAACCTGGCCATAATGCACGTTAAAGCCGTGAGCAAAAGCTAAAGCAGCGCCTTCTTTAATATCAGCTTCAATCTGCTGATAGACTTCTGCAATAGACTCATCTGGCAACAAAATCATGACAACATCTGCATCTTTAACCGCTTCATTAACTTCTTTGACGGTCAAGCCAGCATTTTCAGCTTTTTTCCAGCTTGCGCCACCTTTGCGCAACCCAACTGTGACGTCGACACCTGAGTCATTCAGGTTATTCGCATGAGCGTGACCCTGAGAGCCGTAGCCGATAATAGCTACTTTCTTACCCTGCAATACAGACATATCTGCATCATGATCATAAAAAACTTTCATATTTTCTCCAAAAGTATCAGTAAATTAAATTCAATAAATAAGGTGTAAATCAGAGCTCTAAGCACTTACCAGAGCCAGTCACGGCGACACCGGTCAGGCCTGTGCGGGCCAATTCACGGATATTTTCAGGTTCTATCATCGCAATAAACGCATCAAGCTTACGTGGCGACCCTGTTAACTCAACCACGAGGTTCGTTGGGCAAATATCAACTACTTTAGCGCGGAAAGTATCAGCCAGCTGCATGTAATTACCACGCGACTCAGCATCAGCAATAATCTTGACCATCATCATCTCGCGGTCAATCAGCTCATGCTCTTCGATCTCAACCAGTTTGATCACATCAACCAGCTTATTAAGCTGTTTGTTGATTTGCTCAATTAACTGATCATCGCAGAAGGTAACTAACGTCAAGCGAGATACAGAAGGTGTTTGTGTCGGAGCAACGTTGAGGCTATCGATGTTAAAACCACGCGCAGAGAATAAACCAACAACGCGTGACAATGACCCAGCCTCATTAGCCATCAATACCGATACAACATGTCTGCGTGTCATCATACCAACACCATCCCTTCGCTAAATACCGATTTCATCTTATCGCGCCCGGCCAACAGCATATCTGCTTGGCCACCGCCAGACGGAATCATTGGATAAACGTTTTCACTTGGGTCAGTGAGAATATCGACAAACACCGTCTTGTCTTTCATTGCCACAACTTCACGCAGCTTACTCTCAAGCTCTTCTGGCTTTTCAATACGTACGCCACTGTGGCCATAAGCCTCAGCCAATTTAATAAAGTCTGGCAGCGAATCCATATAACTCATCGAATAACGCTTATCATAGAAAAACTCCTGCCACTGGCGCACCATACCGAGATAGCCATTATTCAGGCAAATAATCTTGGTTGGGACGTTGTATTGACGAGCGGTCGTCATTTCTTGCAGCATCATCTGAATGCTACCTTCACCCGTAATACAATAAACATCTTCATCCGGGCGGCCGAGTTTCGCACCAATTGCCGCCGGATAACCGAAGCCCATCGTGCCAAGGCCACCAGAGTTGATCCACCTACGCGGCTCGTGGAATCCAAAATATTGTGCCGCCCACATTTGATGCTGCCCCACATCTGAGGTCACGATCGCATTACCACCAGTGATCTCATAAAGTGTCTTAATAACTCGCTGAGGTTTAATACGATCTCCCGACTCATCAAAGCCCAGGCTATCAACCTTGCGCCACTCTTCAATTTGCTTCCACCACGGCTCGATCCGTGTACTGTCAAAGGTATCATCAGCTGTGAGACGGACCATTTCTTGCATGACCGACTTCACTGAACCAACTATTGGAATATCTACTTTGACGTTTTTAGCAATAGAAGAAGGATCAATATCTATATGAATAATTTTTGCTTTAGGGCAAAACTTTTCCAAATTTCCAGTAACACGATCATCAAAACGCGCGCCTACGGCAAACAGTACATCACAATGGTGCATAGCCATATTGGCTTCAAAAGTACCATGCATGCCCAGCATACCGACAAATTGACGGTCATTAGCCGGATATGCGCCAAGCCCCATCAAAGTATTGGTTACTGGCATATTCAACCGGCGTGCGAGCAGCGTCATTTCCTCGCTGGCATTGTCGATTACGACGCCACCACCTGAATACAGCATCGGTCGCTTTGCCTTTTTCAGCATTTTCAATGCTTTCTTGATTTGCCCGATGTGCCCTTCTACCGTTGGCTGGTAAGACGGAATATGAACTGGTGCATCGTCATAATGGAATGGTGCTTCTTGCGCACTGACATCTTTAGGGATATCAATTAAAACAGGACCAGGACGACCACTACTTGCTATGTAAAATGCTTTTTTGATTGTATCCGCCAATTGATTGACGTCCTTAACCAAATAGCTGTGCTTAACGCACGGGCGAGTTATCCCTACAGCATCCACTTCCTGAAATGCATCGTTACCAATCAAGGAAGATGGCACCTGCCCGGAGAATACAACCATAGGGATTGAATCGGCATGTGCCGTAGCAATGCCGGTTACCGCATTGGTCAAGCCCGGCCCCGAAGTGACCAGTGCTACGCCAACTTTTCCTGTTGCGCGTGCATAGCCATCAGCAGCGTGCAATGCACCCTGTTCATGGCGTGCAAGGACATGCACAATATCTTCTTGCTTATATAATGCGTCGTAAATATGTAGAACAGCTCCACCAGGATAACCGAAGACAAATTCAGTACCTTCTGCTTTAAGAGCCTCAATGATGATTTCTGCGCCGTTAAGCCGATGTTTTCTCGTCGCCATAATGTATTTTCTCTGCGGAGAATCGAAAGACATCAACATTACTGTCAGTTTGGAAAACGGTCAACCCTTAGACAGAAATAATTTTTTATTACAACAATTACAAAGGGCTTATGGTATAGATAATATTCTTAAATCATGAATATATCGCGCGATAGGCAAATATTCCTTCTCTGTCGACATTCCTAACTCTCGTATTATCAGCTCTTTTTCACTGTTTCTAGCACGATCCCTAGGCTTCATATAGTCGTAAAAACACCGCACCCCAGTCAGTGAATAGCGGGACAGATACCTGCCTTCAAGTAATTGATCCACTTCCTGTCGTGTCCTTGGTGATGAAGGTGTGAGTTTTGCTGCATTACGATTAATCAGGCCCTGATCAACATATTCAAAATTACCATATATATGATGAATGAAGTTCAACGCGCTACGGTTGTAATACATCAAAGAAAAAAAGCCGCCACAGGACAAGCGTACCAATATCTGATTCAAGATCGGCTCAAAATCTGCTACCCATTCCAATACCGCATGGCAACAAACACCATCATATTTCATGCCTTTTGGATAGCTATTCTCATCAGCCAAATCACCGTGGATAATAGTCAAACGATCTTCAACCCCACACGCACATGCAGCTTCCCAAGCCTGCTTCAACAGTAGCTTGGATTGATCAATAAGTGTGACACGACATCCTTGAGCTAAAAACCACATGGCCATTTGACCGGCGCCACCACCTGCATCGAGGATATGTAGCTCTGTTTTCTGCTCAACAAGCTCTGCAAGATCTCTTTGCAGTACGGCTAGACGAATTACCCCTTTAGCCCGTTTGTGTATGTTTTTAATAAAATGATCACCAATTTGGTCAAAACGATTCATCAAGGCCGCCATTGTAAACAACAACGCATGATTTTATACCAAATCTTGGCGAGATACCGCTTGGCATGTACCGTTATTGATCATAGCTTACAAATACGAGCGATGTTCAAATAGTCAATATAGATGAAGCCAGATTCTCAGTAATCAGTAATACGATCACCAAGAGCCGTAAAAATGTTACCCTAGCGCTCTCTAATTACGATCCTCCTTTCAACTGCTATGTGTAACCAACTTTATCCAGCTATCTATAAAGCACTTACAGACAACGACACTAACAATAAAATCAAACAAGTCTATGCACTTTACCAAGGCTATAAAGATGGGCTTTATGCAAGATCACCTAGCGAAGTAGTATCACTGACGGCACCAGGCCGACCAGAACACCCAATTTTGGTCGAGCCCAAGGACGTCCCCAGAAGACGCCTCGGTAGCAAAACTGGAATTTGCGCTATGCTTCACGCCATCGCACACATTGAATTTAACGCCATTAATCTCGCACTTGATGCTGCCTATCGTTTCCAGGACATGCCAGAAGACTTCTATGCAGACTGGCTGTTGGTTGCAAAAGAGGAAGCCTATCACTTCACCCTCATCAGTGAGCGCTTGGAGATGCTCGGCAGTTACTATGGCGCATTCCCGGCACATGATGGCTTATGGCAAGCGTGTACTGAGACAGAACATGACGTAATGGTGCGTATGGCTTTGGTGCCGCGAGTCATGGAAGCAAGAGGGCTGGATGTCACACCCGGTATACAAAAAAAATTACGCGAACACGGAGAAGAGCGAAGTGCACAGCTGCTCGATATCATTTATCGTGACGAGCATGGGCACGTCGCAATTGGTTCAAAGTGGTTCAAATACTGCTGCGCCGAGCGTGGCTTGAACTATAGAGAAACGTTTAGTGATTTGCTCAGCAATTACTTAAAAGCCAAAGTAAGGGGTCCATTTAATATCGAAGCGCGCCTACAAGCCGGATTTGATGATTTGGAAATGGCCATGCTCGAAGATATCGCACAGTAATTACAGGCGCGCCTCTATATCATTTTCGATCAGAATACCTGCAATCATCGAGATGACGACAGATACTGTAAACCAATAAATACCTGCGTGAATTTCAACTTCAACCAACACACCAAGCTTAAGAATCATCAACATCAATGCCACGACAAAAACATCGAGCATCGAGAACTTAGCCAGCTTACCCAACCACTTTTGCCAATGGACCAGAGCATTAGGAATAGACGGGTAATAAAAAATATACGCTGCCATGCCCAGCAATTTTGCAATCGGGAAAAGTACGCTGAATGCGAGTAGAATTACCCCCAACCCAAATGTTTTATCAGCCAGCAAGGCACCAATTCCGGAAAGAACACTAAACGTATTTTGTACCAGAATCAGCTTTTTAACGGTCATCATCGGAATGATCAATCCAGCACCCAAAGTCAGCAGACCGCTAAAAATGACAAGCAGCATCAGAATACGCCATTTTTTTCTTGGTCCACTCATGCCAATACCCCAACTGCTGGAAGACCGTCCGGCAAATCATCAGGCGCAACGTTGACATTCAATCGATAACCATGACGATAGCAATAATCAAGCCACTCACCGAGTGCCCGATTGCGCGTAACTTTGGCCTGACGCTGCTGCGTAACAGGGACTGACTGAGTATCAATCCGTGCTTCAACCAAACGAGCATCGTGATAAACACGGATTTGATGATCCGGGGCTAAAAGTCGCCCAGCGTGATGTGGAAAATGATGGGCCAACAGCCACTCACTGGTATATGGATGCAAGCTCACACGGTGCAAATAAGCAGGTCTACGCCCTTCAGATTCCAGTACATACCACCCCTCTTGCTGAGGCAAATGCGGCAGCAAAAGGCGAAATAGCATGTAGTTATTTTCATAAAGCGCGAGTAACGACGGGTTATCACGCATAAATCGACGATGTCGCATTAAACCTCCAAAAACGTTGCCTTATAATGGTGATCTGCTCAAAATAATTCAAGCAGTTTACCCATTACTACACTGCTACCGGCGCTCTTTTCCAGATAAGATTGATGCAAAAATTTACTTAGCAGATGAAACTAAGCGGCATTCAGGATAAACTGCCGCCTTTATTTTATTTTGCACAGGATACTTCAATCATGGATTGGCAAGATCTCGTAATCGACATCCCTAACTACCCAAAACCAGGCATCACTTTTAAAGACATCACACCATTGCTTGCAAACGGCGAAGGCTTTCGTGCGGCTATAGAGGAGATGGCGCTATTTTGTGAGCGAGAAGACTTGCTGCCAGATGTTCTCGCTTGCCCAGAGGCACGAGGCTTTATTTTTGCTTCTGCCCTTGCGCAAAGACTCGGCATTGGCTTTATTCCTCTGCGCAAACCCGGCAAGCTACCTCGCAAAACCGCGACATTTAACTATGATCTTGAATATGGCCAAGACACTTTGGAAGTACATGCCGAGGATATCAAACCAGGTATGCGGATAATGATGGTAGATGACGTCCTGGCTACAGGTGGAACCATGAGTGCCTGCATTCAGTTATTAGAATCATTAGGTGGCAAAGTAATCGGCGCAGCCTTTTTACTTGAGATCCTCGAATTGAATGGTCGTAAGAAACTCAACAACATACCGGTACTCAGCCTGATTCGTGACTGACGGTAATCATTTACAAGCGCTTAATTACAATTTTTTGTAACCTTACGAGAACATAGCTTTACTTGTTAGCGCTTTTGCGTCTAAAATCGATGCCAGTTAATAAATGGATCATTTAGGAGAAAACATCCATGCAACACAATCAAACTATTGAGCATGTTTCATCAGAAGGTATTCTCGCGAGAAACAAGGTACTACGCCAAACTTACGTACTTTTGGGGATGAATGTCCTGTTTAGTGCTGTTTGTGCCTACATTGGCATGGCTATGGGCATTGGTCAAATCCCTTGGTTTGTCGCTATGATTGCACTGATTGGCCTTTCTATGGGTATCAATGCCAACCGCAACAGCGGTGTTGGCATCGTCCTACTCTTTGCTTTAACCGGCTTCTTAGGCCTCTACGTCTCTAATATCCTCAGCATGTATTTTGCTGCTGGTGCTGGTAGCGTGGTCGTCAAAGCATTGGTCGGCACCGGCATTATGTTTTTTGGCCTTTCAGCCTATGTACTGACCACAGGTAAGAACTTCACCTTCCTCGGTGGCTTCTTGTTCGTCGGTGTCATGGTTGCCTTATTGGCCGGTATTGGTGCAATGGTCTTTGGCATGACTGCATTGTCGTTGGTTGTATCTGGCGCATTCTTGCTAATCTTTGCAGGTTACGTCCTGTATGACACAAGCAATATCGTTCATGGCTATGAAACCAATTACATCGTTGCCACTCTTGGCTTATTCATGAATATTTTCAATATCTTCCTGAGCCTGCTAAATCTGATTGGCGCGTTCAGCAACGATTAATTTATACTTGAGCTTTGCCGGGCGATACCTTTGTATCGTCCGGTTTCACATATGATTATTCACAACCGTATTGCCTGCCCCTACTGCGATACCATATACGATAAGAAACATCTTCAACCCAATGAATCTTTAGTATGTTCAGTCTGTCACACGACTATTGATCGTGGCGCAGCAGACTTTCGGCGCGCATTTATTTTCGCATTAACCGGCGTTATTTTATTTGTCATTGCGAATGCTTATCCGTTTATTACAATCGAACTTGCGGGTCAACAAACTACGATCACAATCGCATCGAGCATTGATTCTCTGTTTAATAACCGATTAGACATACTCGGCATTTTGGTATTTTTTCTGATCATCATTACGCCACTGTGGTACTTGCTTGGCGTAGTTTGGGTGGTACTGAGTTTCCGCTTTAATATTGCCATATCTTTGACACGGCGTTTTCTGCACCTAATGACCCACCTTTCTCCCTGGAATATGCTCGAGGTATATTTGGTAGGTGTATTGGTTATGATCGTTAAAGTCATGCAAATGGCTGACATACATTTTGATTACGGATTTTGGGCCTTTTCAGCACTGATGGGGTGCTCCATTTTAGCGAACTATTACTTTGACCTTGCCGATGCGGTTACTCATGCCTACACTGAAGAACGAGCCTGATACCTGCCGTGAATACGGCTTTTGTAACTGCCTCGAATGCGGTGCAGTTGTTAAGAAAGATATTACACTGTGCCCACGTTGCCACAGCCACTTGCACAGCAGAAAACCAAAGTCGCTACAGAAATCGTGGATGTTTCTCATCACATCCATCATTCTTTTTTTCCCGGCCAACCTGCTACCGATCACTTATACAAGAACCATCGGTCAACCGGTTCAAGTAGATACCATCATGAGTAGTATTTTGTTTTTATGGCACCATGGGTCTTACGCAGTAGCCAGTATTATATTTGTAGCCAGCATCTTTACGCCATTTTTTAAAATAGCTGTATTGCTTTATTTATTAACCCACCCAGCGCCAAAACGTCCGCCTGTCATACAAACCAAGCTTTACCGCTTCATCCACTTTGTGGGCCGTTGGTCAATGATTGACGTTTTTGTTGTGGCGCTGCTTGGTGCGTTAGTGCAAAATAATTTGGCCAGCATTACGCCCGGTGCTGGTATCTTTGCCTTTGCGGCGGTAGTTGTCGCAACGATGTTCGCCACGGAACAATTTGATATTAGAATTTTATGGGATAAATACCGAGACTATTCATGCAAGAACCAATCATAAAAAAAAGACGCATCACCTTTCTTTGGATCATTCCAATAATTGCACTGGGCATTGGGTTATGGCTCGCATATCAGCACGTTCGAAATACCGGTGCCACGATTACTTTGGATTTTCGTACCGGCGAAGGCATCGTTGCCAATAAAACCAGAATCCGCTATAAAGATCTAGATATTGGTGTCGTTACTGGCGTTGGTTTTTCTGAAGATTTAAGCCACGTCATTGTCGAAGCACAAATGATCGCCAACGCAACGCCCCTTCTCAACGAAGACTCCAAGTTTTGGGTTGTTAAGCCACAAATTACCGCAGCTGGAGTCAGTGGGCTTTCAACACTGATATCGGGGAGTTATATTGCCCTTGATCCGGGTAGCAGCAAAGTCAGCCGGCGCCATTTTGAAGGCCTGCAACAAGCACCTGCAATACCTCTATCTGAAGATGGACAGCTGGTTCATTTGCAGTCAGCTTCAAGTGCAGGGCTGAATATAGGAAGCCCCGTTTATTATCGTGGGCTTAAAGTTGGTCAAATCACCGAAATCAATTACCAGGCCAATGCCGATCGCTTGTTTATCAATGCATTTGTTCGTGCTCCATACGACAAGCTGATCAATACCAGCACCAAATTTTGGAATGTTAGTGGTGTCTCACTTGATGTGAGTACCAATGGTGCAAATTTGCAAATGGAATCAATCGAATCTTTATTGCTAGGTGGTATTACGTTTACCACTCCGACAACTTTTGATACCAAACGCTCTTCATCAATCAGCGAAAAAGTATTTACTTTATATGCATCTGAAAGTGCTACGGTACAGCCGCCATCATTCGAAAAACAATACTATGTATTGTACTTCGACGACAGTATTCGCGGCCTGAACAACAACGCACCAGTCGAATTTAACGGTATTCGTATTGGTCAGGTTATCGACATTCGTCTCTTGTACGATGAGAAGACACAAAAAGCAGTTCTACCAGTGTTGGTTGAAGTTGAGCCACAACGTATTGACCGTGTAAACAAGCAGGAAGGCGAAGATAATTTGTTTGCCGACTTAGTCAGTAATGGTCTGCGTGCATCTATGGAAACGGATAGCCTTATTACTGGCAGTAAGTTCATCAAGCTATCCATGTACCCTGATGATCCAGGCTCTCTGACCGAAGACCGCTACAGTCCTTATTTGGTTATGCCGTCACGCAGTACCGGAATCAGCCGTATTGCTGATGGTGTTGGTGAGATTATTGACAAAGTCAAAAAACTACCGCTAGACCGTATTGCTGACGAAGTAAGTGAAGTGCTCGGCGAAGGCAAGAATGTCCTTGCTGGTGCAAACTCCATTCTAAATGCACCAAATATGGATCGCCTTGGTACTGATATCGTTAAATCACTTGAAGAGTTTAACCAGACAATGAAGAGTGTCCGTGGCGTAACTCAAAATGCCACTAAAACCTTGCATACACTCAATAACAAACTTGAGAATGTTATTACCCAGTTCGAAGACACATTATATGGCTTCAGCCCTAACTCTTCACTGTACTATACATTGCAAGAAACCTTGTCAGCCCTGAGAAAAACTGCAGATTCAGTGAACAGTGTAGCGACCAAGCTAGACAATAAGCCCAATGCCCTCATTTTTGGAGACTAATAATGAAACATAAATTACCTTTGATGAGCCTTATACTGGGGGTATCAGCTATCCTCAGTGGCTGTGCCAGCGAAACAATTACCTATCATACGTTGCGTGCTTTACCCTCAGATAACTCAATGGTGTTACCATCGAATAGTGAGCAGCCAATTATTGCTTTACGCAACCTAAGCCTACCAGGGTATTTGGACGATCAAGATATTGTCTACCTCAAAGGCAGTAGTCAAGTTGTCCATGTCGAAGGACAACAATGGGCTGAACCTCTTTCAGAAAACCTGCGCAATATTTTTGTCGAGCGACTGAAAAATATCACAGCAAACCCACGTATTCTCGCCTTCCCGCTTGCCAACAATATCAGGCCTGAACGTATTATTGATGTACAAATCAATGATTTTGTAGCCAGCAGAGATGATAATAAACTACTCATTCGCTCAAATTGGCAAATAACCCAGCCTGGTAAAAATCAACAAACACCACCTGGGTATGAATTCAACCGAGACTATCCGCTACAAGATGACAGCATCGATGCACTCATGCGCGGATATCAGCAAGCTACAGCTGATTTAACCACAGCAATTAGCGATACGCTAAAGTAAGCATTATTTAAAATGAATTGAGGGCTATTTTGACGTAACAAAATAGCCCTCTTTTTCTCATCTGTTAACTTAGAGCAAAGAAACGACTCGCTCCAATCAGATATTTTCCAAGCGCCGACCAGCACATTGTGGACTGTCTGGTGCATTCTGAATATCTTGCCATTCATCTGGGGTATATGCGTGCAGTGCCAACGCATGGATCTCTCCGCCCGAAACAGTAAGTAGCGCACTGACGCGACTATAGATCATTTGATGCCGTGCGACGCGGCGCTTACCGGCGAAATCTTCACTTACGATAACAATTTTGAAGTGACTTTCTTTCCCCGGATAATAACCTGCGTGATTTTTTGACTCGTTTTCCAGGTCAAAATATTGGGCTGATAAATCGGCCAATGCAGACTTAATTTCTTGCGCTACGACTCCAAGCTGACTCACATTATGCTCACCCATATCTCGTCAGCCTTTGTTATCGTAAGGGTTATGCTTATCCCTAAAGCTGATACGCACAGGTGTACCGTCAAGCTTAAAATGTTTGCGGAAAAATTTACTCAGATATTGTTCATAAGTCGATGGAACATTGGTAGTTCGCGAACCATGAATAATGATATGAGGTGGGTTACGCCCGCCCTGATGCGCATATTGCAACTTAATCGGATAGCCATTAACCAATGGCGGTTGATGGCGCTTATAAGCCAGCTTGAGTGCCTCACTCAGTTTATTGGTTGATAATTCCGTCATAGCTGCATGATAAGCGGACTTTACAGCTGGCAGCAGTTGGCGAATATTACTTCCATGAAGAGCCGAGATAAAAAATACCTTGGCATAATCGACAAAGCGCAGCTTGCGTTCAAATTGAATTTTTACCTGCTCACGATCATGCTCACTTAGGTGATCCCATTTATTGATTGCAATCACCAATGCTCGACCACGCTTAACGATTTCACCAAGTAAATGAGCATCCTGATCAGTCACGCCTTCATGTGCATCAAGTAACAGCAAAACCACATTAGCACGCTCTATCGCATCAAGCGTCTTAACAACACTAAACTTCTCAACCTTATCCTGCACTCTCGCACGGCGACGAATACCGGCTGTATCTATGAGTGTAAACGTTTCACCATCTTGATCTGTATAAGCTATCGAAATAGCATCCCTCGTTGTCCCTGCGACGGGGCTAGCAACAAGGCGATCTTCACCAATCAAGCGATTAAGTAACGTAGACTTCCCTGCGTTCGGTCGCCCGACTACTGCAAGCGCAATTCCGTCTTCAGATGAGCTCTCAGTATGGAACTCATCATCAGTCAAAAAATGATCCTCACCGAGTTCATCAAGCTTCGCCGTAATAAGCTCACTCAATTTGCGCAATCCACGACGATGTTCAGCTGCTATGGCAACCATGTCACCAAAGCCTAGCGTATAAAAATCAGCCATAACAACATCAGGATCTGCGAAATCTGTTTTGTTCACCGCAACGATCAGTGGCTTGCGAATTTTACGTAATTCCTGAACAATTTGATCATCAACGGCATTTAGCCCATCTCGACCATCAAGCACCAAGACAACAACATCTGCTTCTTCCACAGCCGCTCTTGCCTGACTGTCCACACGATAATCGATTTCAGCCTCTTCATCACGCAACAACCCACCTGTATCAACGATGCGGCACTGGCGGTCATTTAAAACGGCGCTGCCATAATTTCTATCGCGAGTCAGCCCCGGCATATCACTGACGATTGAATCTCTCGTTCTCGTCAGCGCGTTAAAAAGTGTTGATTTACCGACATTAGGTCGACCAACCAAAGCAATCAGAGGCAAACGCATCTGAGGTTCTTTTCTTTCCCAGCCAATCGCCTGATCGGTCCCATCTATGGATTCTGTCATATTACTCATTCATTTTATTGTGGCTGTACAGCAACGACGTCGCCATCAGCAAGTTGCCAAACAATAGCGCTTTGGCCAATGTAAGGGGCGCCAAGCGCATTGGTATCGCCAATACGCGTTTGGCCAATCAAATTTCCATTGTTGATATTGAGCCAATGAAGGTAGCCTTCACCATCGACGCTACCAACTCGCCCAGGGATCGCTACCATAGGGGAAAGATAACGGCCTTCTAGTTGGTCATTATGCCAACGGATATCACCATCACGCTGATTTATGGCATAGATATGATCGATACCATCGTGCAAAAAAAGCGCATCCGGGGACATTGCAAAATCATCTGCAGTGGACACTTGAGGTTGAGACCAAACTACCTGACCACTTTGCAGATCTACAGCAAATGTATTGGCCTGATAGGCTGAACCAAACATAATTCCTTGATTGATTTTTGGTGTTGCATCGATATCTACCAAGCGCTGTATATCATTATATCCTTCACCAACCGCTACGCGCTGCTCTGCGACAGGGAAGCCAGATGCCTGATCAAGAACAATAAGTCGACCGCTGTCAGTCGTGATAATCACCACACCACCGCCCACAACCGGTTCAGCATAACCCCTAACGCTGAGTTGTGGCTCACCGATTCTATACTGCCAACGCTGGGTGCCATCTGTAGTGCTATAAGCATAAATACTGCCTTCACCAGTACGCACAATCACCATATCCCCAGCCAATGCAGGACGCGCCAAAACAGCACCGCCTACATTTGTACGCCACGTAATACTGCCATCGCTGCTATTGAGTGCCAGTAATTCTCCATTGCGTGTAGCAGCAAAAAGCTGCCCATTACCATAGCGAACACCAGCTGTAATTTCTAGATCCAAATCGCGGCTAAACTTTTTGCTCCCACTGCGTAAATCATATGCTGCCAAAATGCCATCAGCACTGATCGCATAAACCGTATCAGCGCTACCATCTGGAGCAAGTGCAAGTGAAGCTGTATCACCACCCTCACCAAGGCTATCTGACCAAAGCACAGCTGTTTGAAGACTCGCATCTATTGCAGGCAAAGGCTTTGCAGCTGGTCTATTGTCTTCACCGAGGAAGAAATTGGCAGGTGAACAAGCACTCATTAGTGCTGCGCACACCATCAATGGTAAAACGGAAATACGCATATTATTTCTCCTTCTCAGTATTAACGGCAAGTTCACCTTCTAGTGCTGCGACTTGAGCTTGAATAAACCCTGACTCATCCGGATTATCACGCAAAGCTTGCTTATACGCATCCAAAGCTGCTTGTTGCTCTCCTTGGTTCTGCGCGATAACTGCATTTAACAACGGAATTTGACGTTCGTATGCACTGCCTTTGAGTGCCTGCAATGTTTGCTTTGCAGCACTGTAGTCTTGCTTGGTGATATGTATTTGTGCCAATTGCCAGTTTGCCGTCTGAGAAACTAGCGCATCATCACTTTTTGCAGCCAAATCATAATAATTTTGTGCTTTATCCAGCTGATTGTCATTGCTATACGCAGCCGCCATCAACAGTGAAGCAAGAGGCTTAAGATTTCCATCTTCGATTTTTGCATAGGTTGCCTCAGCCTTATCCAGCTCATCAGCAGCCACTGCTTCGTTCAACGCAATTACTTGAGCAGATACTTCGCCAGCAATATGCTGTTGTTTATTCTTCCACCATTCGTATCCTGCAATCACAACAATTGCCAGGACAATGCCGCCGATGATCGCTAGCCCATAACGCTGTAACCACGCTCTGACCAACTCCCCTGTTTCTTCATCTGTACGGTCAATCATTCTCTACTCCTTGTAATACCTCGACCAAGCCCGCTTCGCTGTGTTGGGTTTGCTCACCAGTACGTAGGTTTTTTAATGTCACTACGCCCTCAGCACGCTCGCCATCGCCCATTATCATTGCAAAAATTGCACCTGATTGATCGGCTTTTTTCATTTGCGCTTTCATGGACTGATTTTGTGGGTGGAAGACTACTTTCATGTTCAATTGCTGCCGCAACCTTGCACATAAATCCATCATGGGCGCTTGTTGCTCTACACCCAGCGCAATACCATATGCCAAAACAGATTCTGGCTTAATCTGCCCTTGTTGTTCTGCAAGTAATAAGATGCGATCAATACCAAACGCAAAGCCCGCGGCTGGTGTTGGCTTACCACCTAATTGCTCCACCAAGGCATCATATCGACCACCAGCACAAATCGTGCCCTGAGCTCCAAGAGCATCTGTAGTCCACTCAAATACACTGTGATTGTAATAATCAAGGCCACGAACTAAGCGTTTATTGCGCTGGTAGGCAATGCCCAACTCATCAAGTAACGCACAAACACGAGAGAAATGCTCTTGGCTTGCTTCACCAAGAAAATCATCTAACACTGGAGCATCATCCAAAACTTTTTGTACTTGAGGATTTTTGCTATCGAGTATACGCAGAGGATTGGTCTCTAGGCGGCGCACGCTATCTTCATCCAAGCTTTCGATATGTTGACGCAAATAAATCACTAGTGCTTTTTGGTACTCGCGTCGCTCTTCCAAAGTGCCAATAGTATTGTATTCAAGCTGAACTTGATCCAAAAAGCCTAGGCGCTCAAATAATTTGGCGCCAATAAAAATCAATTCAGCATCGAGCGCGGGATCATCAAAACCAAAGGCTTCGACGCTGATCTGAGTAAATTGTCTATAACGACCTTTTTGTGGCCGTTCATAACGAAACATGGGGCCTTCAACATACAGGCGCTGTGGTTGCTGTAACAAGCCTTCTTCGATCATTGTCCGAACGACGCCCGCAGTCGCTTCAGGGCGCAACGTAATACTTTCATCATTGCGGTCATTGAAAGTATACATTTCCTTACTGACTACATCAGTCTCTTCCCCGATACTGCGCTTGAACAAAGCCGTTTTTTCCAGTACCGGTATTTCCCAAGGCTGATAGCCAAACTGCTGTAATGTTTCTGCGATAATCTGCTTGAGGATAAATAGTTTACTTGACTCCGGCGGTAGGATATTACGCATACCGCGCAAAGATTGAATAGGCTCTATTTTACTCATTCGGAATACTCAAATTAAACAATCGGGTCTGGCCTTTATTGCGGTAATCAGCTAGAGGTTTATTCTCACCATTAATCGTCAGCGTAATCGCAGTAGGACGACCAATATTTAAGCGATATGGTCCGGCCTCAGCTGTAAGCTCAATCTCTGAACCAGCAGAATAAATTTGTGATGAAATAACTTTGCCGTCACCACCGCGAATTTCGATCCAGTTTTCCTCACTGGTCTTCAGTGTTGCCTTTCCCATCTCTTTCTGTGCAGCAGCTGCAGAATCTTGCGCCTCTGTATCTAGCGAAGTTTGATCATTTGCTGCTAGATCTCCGTCCAGAGAAGAAAGCGCCAATCCCTCAGTGCCATTCATATCTTGAGTTGTATCACTTTCCAAAGCTACCCCTTCAACCGAGGTTAGGGATGGAATATCGGACTGAAGCTGAGTATTTTCTACTTCCACCGTAAATTCAGGCTCTTGCACATCAGCTTCTGGTTGTTCAATCTGCTCGACAACCTCTGTTGATACCGTTTCAGTGAAGGTGCCGCGGATTTGCTGTAGCAACCAAGAATCGTCATCAAGTAACTGAGCAATAACACCACCACCAATTAATAACACCAGCAGTAAGCTGATCCAACCACGAGCCATCGAACGCTTATAGGGCTTTCCTTGGCTTTCAATATTTGCAGAATTGATGCGCAGAGACTGCTCAGCTCGTGGCTGTGCAACTGCAGAAAACTCTCTAGCGACCAAGTCTTCATCAACTTCTAAAAATCTGGCATAGATATTGAGATAGCCTCTGGTGAACACTGGTGCGCCAATCTCACCAAATTGGTTGTTCTCGAGCTTTTCAATGATGTCTTTACGCAAATTGGTATGCATTGCAGCTGAGGCAATACTCATACCTTTCGCCTCGCGCGCTTCACGTAAAATTCCGCCGACACCGGCTGACTGATTATTTGATACTGATTGTTGACTCATCTTTTAATTTCCAGATGAAATGGCACTATTGGCTCGCAGCATTCGCTGCAAGTTCTGAATTTCTCGCTCATCTCCGAGCATTTGGGCAGCTTGAATACCCAACATAATACTTTCTGGACTATATCCGACATAAGTATGAACAACTCGTAAATACTGCTGCGCTGTATTTGCATCTCCTTGATTCAATGCAATTTCAGCGAGCGGTAGTAAAGCGCCAGCTGCATAGCGATCATAACTCAATGCTTGTTCATACGCAGAAACAGCGCCAGCATTATTACCCCGCTCTTGTGCACAATTGCCCTCTGCAATATAAGATAAGGTTGCAAAAGCTTGATCCTTGCCTCGCATTCGTTGATAGAGAGCCTGTCGCTCTGGATCACGGTTGAACTTGCACAAGAATGTCGCAAAATTTATAAAACCAAGAGCGTAGTCCGGGTGGCTAGTCGTCAATTTTTCATAGACTTGATATCCAGCTGCAATATCACCCTTTTCTTCATAGAGTACAGCAAGTACGTTCCATGCTTCTGCTGGTTCAGAGTCAATTTCTATGGCACGCTTCAGTTTTGGTTCAGCAAGGTCATAACGCCCCATTTGTAAATACTGCGCACCGAGGGAAAGATAATCCTGATAAGCTCTTTCATAATCGGGTTTTACCTTTGACCCGCTATTTGTCGAGGCACAACCTGAAAGTAATGCAACTATTCCGACAATATATAGGTAGTTCTTTTTCATGCCATCCCCACTGGCTGACGAGAAAGTTTTCGCTCACGTCGACTACGGTCATTAACCTGCCCGACGAGCTGCCCACACGCAGCATCAATATCCTCACCGCGGGTTTTGCGAATTGTCGCAATATAACCAGCATTAGTTAGATAGCGTTGAAACGCCAAAATATCACTGCGCTTCGAACACTCATAGCGGCTGCCTGGAAAAGGGTTAAATGGAATCAAATTGATTTTTCCGGGTATATCTTTGAGTAAGGCTGCCAATTGCTTGGCATGATCTAAATGGTCATTTACCCCACGCAGCATGACATATTCCCAAGTCACGCCACCATGCTGATTATTATGCGTAACATACTCATGGCACGCCTTGAGTAAGGCATCTAATCCATAGCGCTGATTAATAGGCACAATTTCATTGCGCAACTCATCATTAGGCGCATGAAGCGATACGGCCAGACTTAAATCGGTTACTTCCTTCAACTTTTCAATCGCGGGCACAACACCAGAAGTACTTAAGGTAACGCGGCGCTTTGACAAGCCAAAGCCCCAGTCATCCATCATGATTCGGGTAGCTGGCAAAACATTATTGAAGTTAACCAGCGGTTCACCCATCCCCATCAGGACAACGTTGGTTACGATACGCTTGCCATCATTGCCGCAGCCAAGCAGGTTTTTAGCCATCCAAACCTGGACGAGTATTTCACCAGAGGATAAATTGCGGTTAAACCCGGCATGCGCCGTTGAGCAAAATGGGCAGGCTAATGCACAGCCGGCCTGTGAAGAAATACACAAAGTACCGCGATCATCTTCAGGAATAAATACTGTTTCAATACTGTTCCCGCACGGAAAGCGAAACACCCATTTGCGGGTGCCATCGCTTGCGGTCTTATCTGTCAGAATTTCTGGCAAACGACATTCTGCAACCTCAGCAAGCTTTGCACGCAAAGCTTTACTGAGATCAGTCATTTCAGAAAAATCCAATACGCGCTCATGATAAAGCCATTTCATAACCTGCCGCGCACGAAACGGCTTTTCGCCAAGCTCGGCGAACCATGCTGTCAACGCCTCACGATCGAGGTCAAAAAGATTGGTTTTATCAGATTTCGAGCGCATTACTTACGGTCACAAAGCTCGTTTTGCTCAAAGAAATAAGCAATTTCCTGGCGTGCAGTTTCAGGTGCGTCAGAGCCGTGAACGGCATTAGCATCAATGCTGTCAGCGAAATCTGCACGGATAGTGCCTGGAGCTGCTTCTTTAGGATTGGTAGCGCCCATGACTTCGCGGTTTTTAGCGATCGCGCCTTCACCTTCGAGTACCTGAATCATGACAGGGCCAGAAATCATAAACTCAACGAGGTCGTTGAAAAAAGGACGTTCTTTATGTACTGCGTAGAAACCTTCTGCATCTTCGCGGGTGAGTTGCTTCATTTTAGCTGCAACGATGCGCAGGCCTGCTTGCTCAAAACGGCTGTAAATTTCGCCAATAACGTTTTTTGCAACAGCATCAGGCTTGATAATAGAAAGGGTACGTTCAGTGGTCATGTAGACTCCATGTATTTATTTAAAAGAAAAACAGGCGGTATATTAACATAACCGCCCGTCAATTCGGCAATAGCTTATGCAGCATCCACCCTGTTAGAAATTTCCTTCACACAGATGAACACCACTGCTACGTTTACTTGCTTTGTGCAAGCTCTTCGAGTTTCGGGAAAAAGCTCTCGTAATCACCTTGGAACGGTACTTCATAAGTACCATTGATGACAAACGATGGCACGCCACTTAAACCTGAATCTTGGAAAAGTTTTTTCGCGCGTGCAATCTCTTGCTTAACACCAAAAGATTTCCAGGCTTTTTCTACTTTTTCCTTATCCACGCCTTGGCTCACCAAAAAAGACTTAGCCTTGTCTTCATCAAGAATAATGCCGTTATTGTGCTGCTTATGTACTTGCTCGAATACGGCATCATCAATATCAAGATCTAACGCTTTGGCTGCATAATAGAGATGGCCGCCAATTTCCCAGCGCGCACTAGGCATAGCCGGGACAGTTTCAAATGCGACCTTCTCGGATTTATCATTTTCTACCCACGCTTCAAGCGGTCCGTGCATATCGTAGCAATGCGGGCAACCGTACCAAAAGAACTCTACGATTGTAGGTTCTTCTACTTTTTCGATTTCTGTAGCAAGCGGCAAATAGTCTCGGCCTTCAATATATTTGAATTGGGCAAATGCACTGGTAGTCATCAACCCCGCTAAAATGCCAGCCAATAATACAGATTTCTTCATCACTCTATCCTTGCTTTGTTTATTGATCGAAAGAGATTATATAGGATCGAGAATGCAATTGTGCGCTTGCCATTCGTTAACTGTGTAGCCTAAAGCGTAACCTCTATACCCAAGGTACATGGTAAAATCAATTTTTTGCAGGAATCAAAGGAGGCCACATGTATCCCCTACACACCCAATTCCCAGCCACCCGAAAGCGCCGTCTTCGTGTAGATGACTTTTCGCGCCGTCTGGTTCGCGAAACAAGCCTAACCCCCGATGACTTCATCCTGCCCGTATTCATCTGTGAAGGTGAAAATCAGCGTATTCCCGTCCCATCAATGCCCGGTGTCAACCGCCTCAGCCTTGACCTCCTCCTTGAAGAAATTGGCGAGCTGCTGGCAATTGGCATCCGCTGTATCGCACCATTCCCTGTCATAGAGCAAGAATTCAAATCACTGGACGCCGCTGCGGCTTATGACGATAACAGCCTCATTCCTCGTGCAATCAAGGCAATCAAAAAGCAATATCCCAACATGGGGATTATGACTGACGTCGCACTTGATCCTTACACTAGCCATGGGCAAGATGGCATCGTTGACGATAATGGCTACATTCTCAATGATGTCACCGTCGAAACATTAGTCAAGCAAGCACTCTCACACGCACGGGCTGGCGCTGATATGGTTGCTCCTTCTGACATGATGGATGGTCGCATCGGTGCGGTGCGCCAAGCGCTAGAAGAAAATGGCTTCCCTAACGTGCGCATCGTTGCCTATAGTGCCAAGTACGCAAGCAGCTTTTATGGTCCATTCCGCGATGCAGTTGGCTCAGCGAGCAACCTCGGCAAAGCTGATAAGCGCAACTATCAGATGGACCCAGCAAATAGCGACGAAGCGCTGCATGAAGTTGCTCTCGATATTAGCGAAGGGGCGGACATCGTCATGATCAAGCCCGGCATGCCATATCTCGATATCGTGCGCCGCGTTAAAGACACCTTTGCCGTCCCAACGGCGGTTTATCAAGTCAGCGGCGAATACGCCATGCTCTGCGCAGCATTTGAGCAAGGCTGGCTCAATCGTGAACAAATCATCATCGAATCTCTGCTTTCCTGTAAACGCGCCGGTGCAGATATCATTCTCACCTACTTTGCCAAAGAAGCTGCTGAGTGGTTACGCCAGCCATGACCCATCGCTGTGCCGTCATTGGCAACCCGATAGCGCACAGCCAATCACCGGCCATCCACGCTGCCTTTGCACAAGCGACCGGTATTGCCTTGCGCTACGACCGTATCCTTGGTGAGGCTGATACCTTTGCCGACACGGTGCAACAATTCTTCGCCGAAGGTGGTAAAGGTATGAACGTCACCGTGCCATTTAAAGTTGCAGCCCTTGAGCTTGCTGACTACGCCACAGAGAATGCTCAACTTGCCGGCGCGGCCAATACGCTATGGCTTGACGATGGCAAGCTTTGGGCTGATAACACAGATGGGCGCGGTCTCGTCAATGCCCTGCGCTCTTACGGTATTTCCTTGTCTAAGGATCGTGTCCTCATTATTGGTGCAGGTGGCGCAGCACAAGGCGTATACGGCCCTTTGCACCAGGCTGGTGCCGACTGTGTCGACATAGCCAACCGTACCGTCAGTAAAGCCGAAGCCATTCTTGACCGCCATCCATACAGTAGAATCCCGAGTTGCCGCAATCCATTAGGTACCGTGAGTCGAGCCATGCCGCTTGATGCTATCGTCGAGGATGCCTACGATCTCATCATCAATGCCACATCAACTGGGCTTGATGACAGCACGCTGATTTTGCCACAGGGTATCTTTGAGCCTTACACCACCACCTGCTACGACATGGTATACGGCAAAGATACCCCATTTTTGCAATGGGCAAGGCAGCAAGACCATGCAAACGGCATTCTGGACGGCCGCAGTATGCTCATAGAGCAAGCGCGCCTCAGCTTCGAGCGCTGGTTTGGCATTCGTCCGCCTTATCCTGAAACAGAAGAGAAACCGCCATATGCCTACTAGTTTTATCAATGCCGTACGCCAATGGCATGACGACCAGCTTGATTGCAAACCCTTCGCCCATGATGGCGGCGTAGCCTACAATCGCGGCGTTCTCATGCTTTCTACCCGCTTCCCATGCCTGCGTGAACGAGCGCGCTACCGAGCGGCCATGCAAGAACTGGCTGCTGAACATCACGCTGAACTCAATACCGTCAATATAGAGCAGCACATCATTCCGCATCGCGTACAAGCAGGGCTCAAGCCCATGCCCGGGGTAAAGAACATCATCGCTGTCGCATCAGGAAAAGGTGGTGTCGGCAAGTCTACTCTTAGCGTCAATCTTGCCATTGCACTACTTCAGCAAGGTGCACGTGTTGGCCTACTCGACGCTGATATTTACGGCCCCAGTCAGGCGAAAATGCTTGGTGGTGCACAGCGCCCCGAAACCACTGATGGCAAAACCATGGAACCCGTCATCCGCCACGGACTGCAAACCATCTCCATAGCGGATCTCATTGAAGAAGATACCGCCATGATTTGGCGCGGACCCATTGTTACTCAAACGCTATCACAGCTACTCAAAGAAACGCACTGGGATGATCTGGACTACCTCATTATTGATCTTCCTCCAGGAACCGGTGATGCACAACTCACCCTCGCACAGCAAATTCCAGTTAGTGGTGCAGTGATCATCACCACCCCGCAGGACATTGCCCTAATCGACGCGAAAAAAGCCAAAACCATGTTTGATAAAGTATCCATCCCAACGCTAGGGCTGGTCGAAAACATGAGCTACTACTGCTGCCCGAATTGCGGCCACGAAGATCCGATCTTCGGCCAAGGCGGTGGCGCAGTACTTGCCGAAGAATATGGCATCAAGCTACTTGGGCAACTGCCACTCAACGGGCAAATTCGCGCACTCTCAGACAGCGGCAATCCAATCATCAGCGCTGAAGAAGAAAGCGATAGTGCACATATCTTGCGCCAAATCGCCACTCGCCTCACCGCTATACTTGCCGAGAAACGTAAAAGCTTCACCCAAGCTTTTCCAAAAATTGTCGTTGAGTAAAACAAACATCATAAAATCGACACGCAGCCAAGTGCCTTGATTCATCTCTCTACCGTACATGAAGTTTATAGGCGCTCAGCTGCAACTGATATGATCCCACGCCAACAGCGTATGGATTTTGAAAGTAATTCGCTATATCCTGTCCGACCTTGATTAACCGCAATAGCAACCGAATACTTATGAGCATTAAAAACGACCGCTGGATCCGTGAAATGGCTGAACAACACGGCATGATTGAACCATTTGCGCCACAGCTAATCAGCCGAACAGAAAGTGGCGAACGCATCGTTTCTTACGGCACTTCCAGCTATGGCTACGACGTACGTTGTGCGCCTGAATTTAAAGTATTTACCAACATCAATTCAGCCATCGTTGACCCAAAAGCATTTGACCCAAGCGGCTTTGTTGATATCGAAAGCGACGTCTGCATCATCCCACCTAACTCATTTGCCCTCGCTCGTACCGTCGAATACTTCCGCATCCCACGCGACGTTCTGACCATCTGCTTGGGTAAATCGACCTATGCGCGTTGCGGCATTATCGTTAACGTCACTCCGCTTGAGCCGGAATGGGAAGGCCACGTCACCCTAGAATTTTCCAACACCACAACCCTACCGGCCAAAATATACGCCAACGAAGGCGTCGCGCAAATGCTGTTCCTGCAATCAGACGAAGCATGCGAAACCTCTTACAAAGACCGTGCAGGCAAGTATCAAGGCCAGCGTGGCGTCACCCTACCGCGGACATAACGTAAACCAGGCGATTTTATATTTCAGATAAAATGCGGAATCTCATAAAATACGGCCGTATTTTTATGAGATTCTTCTGGCTGTGCAGCATAAAAAGTCTCCAGAAAACGGTTACACACATAACGTAAGACATTGTTATTGCTTTTTTTTATTTTAGTTACTCTATGACCATTTTTTCTGAAATCAAACTATAAATCAATGTATCTTTGTATGAATTTCAGCCGTTTACCAGTGTTCTCAATATAACTGCCTTCCCATTCAAGAAATGCTCGGAAATAATTCGTTCATTAACTGCGGTTGCCCGCCAAACTGGCGCAGAATATCAAGCTGAACGTCCATACGGACTTTGGCAAGAGAATCGACAGTTATTTTTTCATCAGGCAACGTGACCAAAAATGGTTCAAAGGCATACATTTCATCTGGTTTTAGCTCACCAAGTTTTGCCAATGCTTGAAGAAATAATGGTTTCCCATCATAATTTCTAAAGTCGTATCGCTCGTCATCGCCACATAATCTGGTACCAACGGAAATATCAGCATCCTCTTCGCTTTGTCGCTTGAGAATTTTTTTCTCGTCTGCCCATAGTGATTGCTGCTGGGGCATGACGTCAATGAATTGTCGGCTGTGCTGACCATAGAGCAGTAACTCACCGAAAGCAGTACGTGCATAGCAGTGGAAGGTATCCAGTTCAGCGCATCTACAGCCTTCGAACCATGTCTCGACCATGGCATCATAATCGTCAGGGTTAACCAGCCACAGCAGACCATTACGGAAACTGCACCAACCCAGTTCCCGCCAAAAATACAGCAGGCGGTTGGGTAAAATACCTGTCCATTTGTCGATGGTTTCCTGACTGACCGGCATAGAGGAAGTTGGTTGCCCCGCTTGTGTAATAACCATTCAAGCTTGGCTATATCCAGTTCTGTTACGTCTCGATTCATATTGGACTCTCTCTTGTTTTCCTATTTTTATAGGCTGATTGCCATAAGGCGCGCAAAACCAATAAACAACAAAATGATACCTTGTTATGCGCAGTACACTCTACCAAGATCAAGAGGTTTTGTGTTTACGGCGGTATTTGACCATCGCACGGGTAATGAGCGGCATCATATACATCGGTAATTGTAATGCGCCGATCAGCGGTAAATAGATGCTGCCGAGGAATGGGCCGGCAATGGTGTAGGTGAGTAATACGTTGCGGCTGCCGCTGGCAATTGCTGCCGGAAAGGCTTCAGCATCACCACCACGGCGGTAAAGCAGATAACCAGCAGCAAATGCACCTATGCTTAAGCACATGGCAATTGCCAGTAGCAAACTGGCGAAGCCGCTATCATGGTTAAAAGTCTGGCGGAATGCCGCAGTCAAGCCGAAGGGGAAAGCAAACACCAGCACCACAGTCAATTGTGAGACGGGTGGATATATGCGCTCAAGAATATGCTCATTGATGTAATGGCGCGCCAAGGTCGCGAGTAGCATTGGCCCGACGATATAAATCAGCAGGCGACGCACGTAAAGCGCGAGATCAATGCTCGCACCGTCACCACGAAACAGCCACAGCACGACCAATAGAACCAGCGGCATCAGCAATGTTGCGGCAATGGTATTTGCCATCGCCTGCAATGCATCATAGCCGACCGACTTAACCAGTGCACCAGTCGCAAATAGCGGTGCAGTCGCGGTGATCGCAGCGATCGCGAGCAACAAATCATCGCGAGCGCCAAGCACCCATGCGATGCCGGTAAATACCACGCACATGACGATGGTATGCACAACGGCAAATCCCCACACATGCCCGGCAACCAAACGCCTGACCAGTTGACGCTGATTGATGCCAAGCAAGGTAAAGAACATCAGAAAAAACAGGATATAGGGCAATACAGGCAATAGCTGCGCAGCAATATCCGGTAATGCAAAGCCCAATCCACAAAAAACCAACATCAATATCGGGCTATGTCGTGCCAGCCACTGCAATACTCTCATCATTATCTTCTCTATACATTAATATTATTAAAATAATAAGTTATGCCTATTTTTTTAGCAAGATACGCGTACTCTCTATAGTATGAATATCTGCGACACAGGCACAACACATTAAAGGGGGTTCCTTATTTTATATTTTGCTTACGTTTTCCGTATTTTATTGAAAATAAAATCAGAAAAGCCCCTGTAACAACAAGCTACAGAGGCTTTTATCAAATCAGAATAGTGAGCTTAGTTAACGGCATCGCCGCGAAGCACGGCTGCTTTCAAATGACCATAGCCTTGCTCATCCATTTGCGCCAATGGTACGAAGCGCAAGCTTGCACCATTGATGCAATAACGCAACCCGCCTTTGTCTTGCGGTCCATCATTGAATACGTGACCAAGGTGCGCATCGGCCACACGGCTACGCACTTCCACGCGGTGCATGTTAAATGCGTTGTCATCGTGCTCGGTAACAACTTCATCGACGATCGGGCGAGTAAAACTTGGCCAACCGCAGCCAGAATCATACTTGTCAGCCGAACTGAACAGTGGCTCACCACTAACGATATCAACATAAATACCCGGCTCGAACAGGTGATCGTATTCATGACTGAATGCACGCTCAGTAGCATTTTTCTGCGTCACATCGTAGGACAATGCTCCCAAGCGCTGACGAATCGTTTCTGCATCTGGCTTGCTGTAGCGGCTAGCATCAACTGTGATTTCTTCCGCAGATACCGGTTGGGCTGATGTGGTTGAATTTTCCAACGGAATATCTGCTTTTGATACATCGATGTGGCAATAGCCGTTCGGGTTCTTGGCAAGATAGTCCTGATGGTACTCTTCAGCTTTGTAGAAAGCAGTGAGTGGTTCATTTTCAACGACCAACGGCTTGCTGTATTTTTCCTGCTCTGCTTTCAGCGCAGCAGCGACGATATCCGCTTCGGCTGGATCAGTGTAAAACACACCAGTGCGGTATTGGGTACCGTGATCGTTGCCCTGACGATTAAGCGTGGTCGGATCGACGACGCGGAAGTAATATTGCAGGATGTCTTCAAGGCTGATGCGGTCGGCGTCATAAGTCACTTCGACGGTTTCCGCATGACCGGTATTATTGCGTACAACTTGCTGATAAGTTGGGTCTTCAGTATGGCCATTGGCGTAGCCGGAAACAGCGTCTATAACGCCGGGAATACGCTCGAAATATGCCTCAAGCCCCCAAAAACAGCCGCCTGCAAGATAGATTTTCTTGGCATTCATTACTTTTGCCTCTTGTTGATCAGATTTAGGTTGATAAAAAGATTTAGCTGCGGCAAGTGATTGATCCGGGTTATTAACCAGCATCAATGCTTGTTCTTTGGTGAGGTTGCCTTTGTGCAACTTGACCAGCTTGCCATTAGTACCGACCAACGCCCAACTCGGATAGACAGCGACGCCAATCTGGCGTGTCAGCTCACCACCATCATTGAGCAAAACGGGTAAGTCAGGATAAGACAAACCGCTGTACCATTCGATAAAGTCGCTGTTATTTTTTTCACTGAGATAGCCTGGGGAAGCAACGCTGACGATATTTACATCTGCAAAAGCCGGATCTTTACGCCATTCTTCAGTTTCAGCCAAAGTTGCAAGGCACAATGGGCACCAGCTCGCCCAGAATTTAACAAGCGTCGGCTTGCTGTTGTCAAACAGATTATCTTGCGCTGCATTCGGTGCGGATGGCAATGCACGTAGTTCCTTGCCAACATTACCCGGCAACAAACCTGAATTACCGCTAGATACGGCAAAAGCCAGTGCTGCACAACACAGTACGGCGCATGCTATGGTGATTATTTTACGCATGGTGGTTCCAGTCATTAGAAAAACATGAGGTTATCACAGTATTCATTTTATTTTTCATGAATACTTACAAATAATCCGGTCATGCCCAAACCAATCTTGCAGCTGCCTCAAGCGCACTTCATCAAAATCAAAGCGCCCGGGTATGCGCAACTCTGCTTGCGCCTCAACATCTCGTGCTGCAAAGTTGAGCGTCAACCCAGCACCCGGCTGCTCTTGGTCTTCAACCTGGTTAGCTTCAAGCAGACTACAAAATGCTTCCCATACACCAGCACTGTGATCACAATCAATCACGATCTTGCTCAGTAGCGCATACTGCGCTTCTTCGATTGTCCAGATTTTTTGCGCAGTTATGCGCCATTCATCTTTGAAATGAGCAAATTCTGCCTTGGCATCAATGATGAGCACTGCATCTTGCTGCAATAGATGATCTGCCTCATTTGCTAAATCACCAAATACGGATATTTCTCTTCGCCCTGAGCGATCATCAAGGGTAATAAAAGCCATTGGGTGACCCTTTTTACTGGTCATTTTACGCGCCTCAGTCACCAAGCCACCCAGCCGCAATGAGATACCATCGCCACGACGGTGTGGCTTAACCCATTGCTCAATATCTTCAGCGAGATCGCCGAGTTGATAGCTGCAAATATCTTGCAAGACGCCCCGCACAGCGTTAATTGGGTGATCACTCAAGAACAAGCCCAGCGCTTCCTTTTCATACTCCAGCTGCTCACGGCTTTCCCATGCTGCATCTTTGGATATATCGAGAATACTGGTTGCTGACTCATCACCACCGTCAGTAAACAAGCCAAACATGTCTTTTTGGTGGTGCTTTTGATTCTTATGATGCTGCTCAGCCAGCTTAATCGCCTGCGGAATAGCAGCGAACAATCCACCGCGATTAGGCTCGATAAAATCAAATGCGCCACAGCGGACAAGTGTTTCAAGGGTTTTTTTATTGAGCTTTTTGAGGTCTATTCGCTGACACAGATCAAGCAAGGATTTAAATTCGCCACCCGCCTTGCGTTCATCAAGCAGCACATTAACCGCTGCTTGACCAACGCCCTTGACTGCACCCAAACCATAGATAATTTCGCCTTGTTCACTAACCGAAAATGCATACTGAGAACGGTTGATACATGGCGGTAATACTTCAATGCCCATCTCTTGGCACTCATCGATCATCATCACGATCTTATCAGTCGAGTCCATTTCCGAGGTCAAAACTGCTGCCATCAGCTCAGCCGGATAATGTGCTTTTAGCCATGCCGTCTGATAGGCAAGCAAGGCATAGGCCGCTGAGTGGGACTTATTAAATCCGTACTCGGCAAATTTCGCCATCAAGTCAAAAATTTCGGTCGCAGTCTGTTGTAGTACGCCACTTTCAACGGCACGTGCAACGAAGATACCGCGCTGCTCATCCATAACTTCCGCTTTTTTCTTACCCATCGCACGGCGCAGCATATCCGCTTCACCGAGGCTATAGCTAGCGAGCGTCTGCGCAACCTGCATAACCTGCTCCTGATACACCATAACTCCGTATGTGGTATCGAGGATCGGCTCTAGCGCTGGGTGTGGATAAACGACTTTAGCCAGCCCGTGCTTACGGTTGATGAAGTCATCCACCATGCCTGATTGCAGAGGTCCGGGTCGGAACAGTGCCACCAATGCGATGATGTCTTCAAAGGTATCCGGTTGCAGCTTGCGAATCAGCTCTTTCATACCGCGCGATTCAAGCTGGAAGACGGCTGTCGTCTTGCACGACTTGAGCAAGGCAAACGCCTTCGGGTCATCCAGCGGTAGGCTAATAATGTCGAGCGGTGGCTGCCCTTCGCGCGCACGGCTGGTATTGACGAACGCCACCGCCCAATCAATAACCGTTAGGGTACGCAAGCCAAGGAAGTCGAACTTGACCAATCCGGCTGCTTCAATGTCGTCTTTATCAAACTGCGAGCTGATATTGCCGCCGGCGTGTTCGGTATAAACTGCAGAGTAATCACTGATTTTACTCGGTGCAATAACCACACCACCGGCGTGCTTACCAACGTTACGCGCCAAGCCTTCAAGCTTCAGTGCAATATCGAGCAATGCACGGGTTTCTTCATTGTTCTCGTACTGCTCGATCAACCCGGGCGAAACCATATCCGGCTTTTCCTGACTTTTCGCGGTACGGCCAAGCGCATCTGGCAAGGTCACGCCGAGTACGGTAGGAATCAACTTGGCAATGCCGTCCACTACCGGATACGACATCCCCAACACACGACCAACATCACGCACCACCGCTTTCGCAGCCATCGTACCGTGTGTTGCAATCTGCGACACTTTTTCACGACCGTATTTCTGCGCGACGTAATCAATAACGGCATCGCGCTTTTCCATACAGAAATCGACGTCGAAATCCGGCATCGAAACACGCTCAGGGTTAAGGAAGCGCTCAAAGAGCAGGTCATACTCAAGAGGATCAAGGTCAGTGATCTTTAGCGCGTAGGCAACTAGAGAACCAGCACCGGAGCCACGCCCCGGGCCAACTGGAATATCGTGATCTTTTGCCCATTGGATAAAGTCGGCAACAATCAGGAAGTAGCCAGGGAAACCCATGTCGCAGATAACACCCAATTCAATATCGAGGCGCTTTTGATAAATAGGCCTCGCCGCATCACGCTCAGCTTGATCGGCAAATAATTGCTCAAGGCGCAACTCAAGCCCACGGTGGGACTCTTCGTGCAAGTACTCCTCAATCGTCTGCCCCGGTGGAATCGGGAAATCGGGCAGTACGTTTTTACCCAGTGTCAGCTCAAGATTACAGCGCTCAGCAATTGCCACACTGTTTGCAAGCAAAGTCGGAGCATCCGCAAAGGTTTCGCGCATATCCGCGCAGCTGGTAAAGTAGTTTTGCTCGGTGTAGTTGTGTGGCCTACGCGTATCTTCAACCTGATAACCGCTACTGATACACACCCGCGCTTCATGGACGTCATAGTCCTCACTGCTTGAAAAACAGGCCAAATTGGTCGCGACTGCAGCAATACCCAGTTTGTTGCCAAGGCGCTGACATGCATTCATATAAGCCTGCTCGCCGGGCTTGCCAAGGCGGGCAACTTGCAGATAATAATTCTCACCAAATACGGATTGCCAATGATGCAAGCGCGCCTCAGCTGCAACCTCATCACCCTTGCTGATCAGCGCGGCAATATCACCATCCATCGCACCACTCAGAGCAATTAACCCTTCGCATTGTTCTTGCGTCAAGCGCGACATATTCACAGCCACTTGCCCTTGCGCCTGGTCTTCTTGATAAGCATAGCTAACCAATTCGCACAAGTGCACAAAACCACGGTGATTTTGCGCAAGCAGTACCATCTGCACAATGCTGCCATCTTCATCACGAAGTGATAAATCACAACCAATAATCGGCTTGATGCCGGCTGCGCGAGCCTTTTTGTAGAATTTAATGGCCGCGTAAAGATTATTGCGGTCAGTCAGCGCAATTGCAGAAGCATTTTCGGCTTGAGCAAGTTTGGTGATTTGCGCAATACGCAAGATGCTGTCACTCAACGAAAATTCGCTGTGTAAGTGCAAGTGGATAAAGTCAGCAGAAGTGGTCATAGTTCAAGCGTTGGCTGGGCAGCAATCATTTTAACGGGCGCATAGCTTAGCCGATGCAGCGCACAAATACCATGCGCCTGCATTGCTGTAATGTGCCCTTTTGTTGGGTAGCCTTTATGTGCAAGCAAGCCATAGTGTGGGTAAATTGCGTCAAGCAATGCCATTTGCCGATCACGCACCACTTTGGCAATGATCGAAGCTGCTGCAATCGCGGGGACGTCTCGGTCACCACCAACAACAGCGCGCGCCGGTATGTTGATTTGTGGCACAAATTTACCGTCGACCAATACTTCACTTGGCGTACAGTGCAATGCCAAAACTGCCCGTTTCATTGCCAATAAAGTGGCATGGTGAATATTGAACTGATCAATCTCTTGCGCTGATGCTTGTGCCCAACGCCACGCCACGGCCTGAGCGCAAATAGCACTAAATAATTGCTCGCGCCGACGTGCGGTAAGCTTTTTACTGTCAGTAAGGCCCGGTAAATCATAATCTGCAGGCAAAATCACCGCTGCTGCGACAACATTACCGATCAGTGCACCACGCCCCGCTTCATCAACACCAGCAATCACAGCGCACCACCACACAATGCGGCAATGGCAGCCGCAGCTCGCGCTGAGACATTATCAGGCAGCTGCGCTGCAACCGCAGCCAGCTCAGTACGCTGTGCTGCATGGCTGACGGGATCAGCCAATAAAGGAAGCAGCGCTGATGCTAACTCTTGGCTATTGCATTCATCCTGAATACATTCACGCACCACATCACGTCCAGCAAGCAAGTTCGGCAACGAAAAGCGATCTATTTTAAGCATTCGCTTGGCAATTTGTGCCGTCAGCCATTGTACGCGATACGCAACGACCATCGGTCGCTCAAGCAATGCTGCTTCAAGGGTAATTGTACCGCTGGTCAATAACAGTGCATCACAAGCACTCATCAAGAGATTACTCGGCGCATCGCTAATACTGATACCTTCATATCCTGCACACTGTTCGGTAATGGTCGGTAAAAATTCAGGCAATACGCAAGAAACGACCCCGTGTAGCTCGGGCAATTGTTGCCGCAACTCGGCAAAAGCACATAAATAAACTGGTAAAAGACGATTGATTTCACCACTGCGTGAACCGGGGAAAATGCCCAGGCGTAATGTCGCAGGCAAACCAAGCTGCCCTTCGGCTACAGCTTTTTCCATCGGCGCAATACGGTCGCGTAAGGTATGGCCAACGCATACCGCACGCACATGGTTACGCTGATAAACAGCAGTCTCGAATGGGAATAAACACAGCACCAAATCAACCGCCACTTTGATTTTTTCAATGCGCTTTTCTTTCCACGCCCACAATGACGGACTAACATAATGCACCGTCGTCACCCCACGACCACGCATATGCTGTGCGATGCGCAAATTAAAGTCCGGCGCATCAACGCCTATAAATAAATCGGGCGGATCATCATGCCAGTATTCCAATAAATCACTTTTCAGACGCAATAAATCGGGCAAATGCTTTAAGACTTCAACCAAACCCATCACCGAAAGGCGGTTAATGTCGGCAAGGCTCTGTAAGCCTGCATTCTGCATCATAGCACCGCCGATACCTGTAAAACGCACACTCGGCCACAGCTCACGCAGGGCCTCCATTAAAGGCGCTCCTAGCCGATCACCAGACTGTTCACCGGCGATAATTGCGATATGGCGTGGTGTCTGCACTATTACGTTCTGATTTAGCGGATCAAGCCGCGTTTTCCGGTCTCAGCGATAAAATCAGCAATGCACTGCACCACTGGCGCTTCCTTTGCCAGCTCATTGACAGCCAAACGCGCGTCTTTGAGCAACAGTCCGTCACGATAAATAAGTTTGTGCGCGGCTTTGATCGCATTGACTTCACTCGATTCAAATCCTTGACGCTTCATACCTTCGAGATTTAATCCCGCAGCTTTAGCCGGCATCCCGGCAACCATCGCATACGGCGGTACATTCTGCTTCACACCTGAAGAAAACGCACAAATAGCAAGGCGACCGATATGAACAAATTGATAAACCAAAGCATAGCCACCCAGAACAACATAATCATCTATATGCACATGTCCTGCAAGTGAAGCATTGTTGGCAAAAATAGTATGATTGCCAATCACACAGTCATGAGCAATGTGAACATAGGCCATGATCCAGTTATTCGACCCGACAACCGTTGTACCACCATCCTGAACCGTTCCACGATTAAAAGTACAAAACTCACGAATGGTATTGTGATCACCAATATGCAACCATGTTTCTTCACCTGCATATTTTTTATCTTGTGGTGCGGCACCAAGCGATGCATATTGATAAATAGTATTGTGTTTACCAATCGTCGTTGGCCCTTCAATCACCACGTGTGGGCCAATTTTTGTGCCACTGTCGATGCGCACGTCGGCACCGATCACACTATACGCACCTACAGAGACATCATCAGCAAGCTCAGCCTTTGGGTCGATAATTGCGCTGGGGTGAATCATCACGCACCGCCCTTACCTGCCGCAGTACACATAATTTCTGCATTACACACCACTTTATCATCCACTGTTGCTTTAGCATCAAACGTCCAAATACCACGGCGTGAACCTTTGAGTGCAACGTTTAAAATCAATTGATCACCAGGAACAACTGTTTTACGGAAACGCGCCTTATCAATGCCAACAAAGAAATAAATACCGTCTTCTTCCGGTTCATCAGGTAAGCCCATTTCTTTTTTACCGGATTTAACGCCGAGGATTCCGGCGGCTTGTGCCATCGCTTCAATCACCAGTACACCTGGCATAACCGGCTTCTTAGGAAAGTGCCCCTGAAAGTACGGCTCATTCATGGTAACGTTTTTTAGCGCCTTGATATGGCTTCCCGCTTCTACCTCAATGATGCGGTCAATCAGCAGAAATGGATAACGATGCGGCAAATAGCGGCAAATTTCTTCAATATCCATCATAGAATCGTTGGTTGTAGTCATTTTTCTTTTCCAAATAATTTTAATTTTCCGACAAAGCGTGCCCATTGGCGGTGCGGCATAACCGTCAAAGCTGAGCAATATAATCCGGGTTTGGTAATGGATTTACTTACTGAGGAGTGCCCTGTGAACTGCGCGCCATCACAAATTTGAATATGTCCGGCAAAGACGCTTGCCCCGCCAACAACGCAGTGTTTACCAAAACGCACAGAGCCTGCAATCACACAATTACCGGCAATAATCGTATGTGCACCAATATGCACGTTATGGCCGACCTGAATCAGATTGTCGAGTTTGACGCCATCTTCAAGGACGGTATCGCGAATTGCACCACAGTCAATGGTTGTATTCGCACCGATATCAACATCGTCTCCGATACGCACACCACCAAGTTGTGCAACAGCTTCCCAACGGCTACCAGTATGTGCATAGCCAAAGCCGCGTGAGCCGATTACAGCGCCACAATCAATAAAAGCACGTTCACCGATAACTGTCTTGCGCAACAAGCGAGCTCCAGCTGCAATATAGCCATCAGCACCAACTGTAACACCACTTTCGATGACAACATTTGCCCCAATAACGCAGCGGTCACCTATGCTAACACCTGCTTCTATGACGGCACCTGCTGCGATAGATACATCTTCACCAATTTTAACGCCATCAGCGATATATGCATTGGAATGAATGCCTATGGATTGAGCCGACGACTCAAAGCACTGCGCAACTTTTTTCCATGCCGTCTTCACATCTTTCACAACCAGCTGTGCTGCTGGTGTATCAACTTCCTCTGCAACAAGCAAAGCACTTAACTTTGTGTCAGTAGCGTATTTAGCATAGCGTGATTCTGCCAAAAAGCCGATCTCACCTATATGACCATCATCTATTGTCCCAGCGCCATTGATCACTAATGCTCCATCACCAATGAGCTTTGCGCCAATCTGTTTGGCAATATCATCAAGTTTAATTGTCATTTTGTTTCTGCCTTACTTCCTGTTGCAGGCGCTCAATCACAATCGATGTCAAATCAGCTTCTGCACTGACGTAAATCACGCCAGTATCATTGAGAATAACGTCATAGCCATGTTCTTTGGCCAAATTAACGATTTCATCAACAACTTGCTGCTGTAGCGTTGCCAGTTCTTCATTGCGCCGTACGCTGTACGCATCACGAAAAGAAGCATTGATCCGCGCAAATGTACGGCGCTTGGCAATTACCTGCTTTTCAAGCTCGGAATATTCATCCCCGCGTGGCATATCAGCAAGCTGGGTTTCAAACGCCTGTATTTCATCAGACTGCCTATCAAGCTCAGCCTTTTGTTGCGCGAACTCGCTATCCAAGCGAGCTCGTAAAATTGCAAGCTGTGGAATGGAAGCCATCACACGGCGTAAATTAACAAACCCTAATTGAAGTGAATCACCATTGGCCTTGTGTAGTTCTCCTTGCAGTTGACGACCAACAATATCAGCTTGCGCTGCAGAGACAGTTTGCTCATCATCCAGAGTAGTTTGTTCACTTAGCCAACTTGCATTAGTAGATTCTACATCTGTAGGTTGTACTGTCTCTTCATGGGCTTCCTGCTGCTCCTGTGCATTAGCTTGGGCACTAAATATGCTACCAAGTAGTATCAGCAGAAAACTTCGTCTCAAGCTCATTAGAAACTCGTACCAATCGTGAACTGGAACGACTCTGTCTGATCGCCATCTTTCTTGTTGATCGGTTTTGCCCAGCTAAGCTTGAGAGGCCCAAGTGGTGAACGCCACTGTAATGCGACACCAGCAGAATAACGGAAATCGCTCGCATCAAAATCGCTAACTGAGCTATATACGCTGCCAAAATCGACAAACCCACCTACACGATAACTTGCATCCCGCTTTCCGAAGCCAACAGGGAAGTAGAGCTCAGCACCACCATTTACGCGGAAATCACCACCTGCATTATCACCGTTGCTGTATTTAGGCCCGATTGAGCCATACTGATAGCCACGTACAGTTGAGATACCACCTGCGTAGTAATGACGGAAAAACGGTAAATCATCTGTCTTGCCATAGCCATCTCCATAGGAAACCTGCCCACGGAGGCCTACAACCATCGAGTTTTCACCAAAATTAAAGTACGTATTATTTTGAAGTGCTGTCTTATAGTACGTTGCTGTACTACCAGGCGCTGTTACTTCTGCACTGATACGGTTATACGTACCTTGAGTCGGCATGTAATCATCATCGAGCGTATCTCTTGCCCAAGAAAGAGTCAGTACGCCTTCGTGGTACTTTTTCCCGTCCCTATCGATGGTATCGCGGATTTCTTTTGCAACATTATTACCCAGTGTAATATCGAGACCACGGTAACCACCGCCAAAGTAGATATTTTGATACTCACTGAGGGGATAACCAAAAGTTACCGTTGCATTACGGTCATCAGAAGCCCAATTTGATAAGTCTTCCTGAGCAAAATCATAGCTTGCATAAGATAAGTTATATGTTGCCGAAATACCATCAGCCGTAAAATAGGGATCGGTAAATGAGAAACTGTATTTCTCTGTTGATTTACTTTTGCCAAAACCAAGGCTCAAACGGTTACCAGTACCAAAGAAGTTATTGTCACCATACTCAAGGTTGAACAATGCTCCGCTACCCTCACCGTAACCAACACCGCCTTGAATGAAGCTGGTACTCTGCTCTGTAATTTCATAATTGAGATCAACCAGACCATCTTCACCAGGTACAGGAATGATATTTTGCTTCAGCGTCGCTACCTGAGGTAAACGCCGTAACCGCTCTTCTGAACGCTGTATATCTGAAGCTGAAAACGTACTCGCTTCCTGCTGACGCATCTCACGGCGAAGTACTCGATCATAAGTCTTATCGTTACCTGTGAAATTGATCTCACGGACATAAGTAATTTCACCGGGCACAACGACAAAATTGAGGCTAACTTCTTGAGTCAAAGGATCAACTTGGGGTTCAATCTCAATATTCGCCTGTGCATAGCCTTCATCAGCCAACCGCTGCTTCAACGCACTTGCAGTTTGCTGAACGAGGCTTCGGTTATAACGTGAAGGGGTCGAAAAGCTGACCAATTGATCAAGCTCAGAAAGCGGCACAATTGTCTTACCACTAATAGTGTAATTGGTAATGGTATAAGGTAACCCTTCATCTACAGTTACCGTCCAATAAAGATCCTTCCGATCAGGCGTAACAGCCACTTCTGAAGATTTAACCCGGAAATTGATAAACCCATTGTTTAGGTAGAAATCTTCCAGACGTTCAAGATCTTTAGCTATACGTTGTTCATTATATTGATCAGAACTGGTAAAGAATGAATTCCAGCGCCATGTTGTCGTATCGAACAACTCAATCAATTGATCATCGCTGTAGATCTTATTCCCGACAATATCGATCTGCTTGATGCGCGTAGAGCGACCTTCGGAAATATTCAGGTCAATCGCAACACGATTGCGTGGCAAATTGCGAACAGTCGGGGTAATTTCAACATTATATTTACTGCGCGCCTGATATTGCTGTGCCATCTCGTTAGTCAGCTGATTCACCAAAGCAGGATTGAAGCTCTGGCCTTCTGCAAAGCCAATCTCAGCGAATGACTGTTTCAGATCACTGGTCTTTAATGCCTTGTTGCCCTCAATATTGATCTCGGCAATGGTTGGAAACTCCTTGACCAGAACGACCAGCGTCTGACCATCACGAGCAAGCTTCACATCTGAAAACAAACCTGAGTTGTATACAGACTGTATAGCGGTAATCGAGTCATCTAGATCAAAGGACTCTCCCGGCTGTACCGGCAAATACGAAAACACAGTACCAGCGGAAACCCGTTGTAACCCTTCTACACGCACATCGGCGATACGAAATGCCTCTGCGTAAGCAGCAGAAGATAAGGCGACGGATACAGCGCCAGCCAGCAGATGCTTTTGAAGCTTGTTGCCCATATCAAATCCTGAAAAAATAAAGCAGCATCTTAGCAAATGCTGCTCATCTCTGCCAATGGAAATGCGCGCAATAGCGAACAATAAACAGGTAAAAAGTACTTCTCTCGGCGCATACCTTCCTAAGTGTTATGCTCTAGTGCCAAAAAGCACTCTACCTATCGCACTATTTATACAAGTGGCATTTTAAGAACACAAAAAAACCGCCCGAAGTATTCATCAGGCGGTTTAGGTGTAAATACGCACAAAATCAATCTTTCATGCTGTCGCGAGTTTCTTTCAATACTGCAGCGCTCTTTTCCAGCCCTTCCTGTTCTTTAGCTGAAAGATTCGGCTTAAGCACCTGAATAATACCATTTTTACCCAATACACAAGGTAAAGACAGGCACACACCATAATCACTCGGCGTACTTAAGGTATAAATACCGCGGCGGTCACCCAAAATACCGGAAACAATCTTCATTACCGATGCGCCGATACCGTAATAAGTCGCCTGCTTGCCAGCAATAATCTTAGCTGCAGCACCTCGTACTTTCTCTTCAATTTCGCTACGGCGAGCTTCTGACCACTCAGCACCACTTTGGAGCATAAATGTATCCAAAGTTAGCCCGGCAACACGAGCACTGTCCCAGCAAAGCACTGAGGAGTCACCATGCTCACCAAGCACTGTTGCATGAATATAGCGCGCACTGACGTTGCTTGCTTGTGAAATCAAACCACGGAAACGCGCTGTATCAAGCAATGTACCAGTACCTAAAACAAGCTCAGGATTAGGATGCAAACTGCGTGTTACATCAGTCATGATGTCAACCGGGTTTGTCGCAATAACCACAACAGCATCAGGGGCATATTTAGCAACTTCCGGAACAATCTCACCAAAAATAGCGCTATTACGAGCAAGGAGATCAAGCCTAGATTCACCCGGTTTTTGATTAACACCAGCGGCAATAACAATGACTTTAGCGCCCTTGAGGTCTTCATAATCACCAGCACGCACACGAGTTGAACCTGCGATTGCCGCACCATGGGCAATATCTGCCGCTTCTGCAACAGCGCGATCATGATTCTTATCCAAGAGTACCAATTCGCTACAGGCATTGCTCAACGCAATTGCATTAGCTGATGCTGCGCCGACAAATCCCGCACCAATTACACCAACATCTACCATGACAAACTCCTTTCCGAATTAATAACACAATTCATAAACTTTTGTCTGTTTCACAATTTTGCACTTTTTCGCACAAAGTTGCAACCATTAAAGCTTTAATTGTGTGCATCCGATTTTCGGCCTGATCAAAGACAAGAGAATGGCTACTATTGAAGACTTCTCTTGCAACTTCAATACCATTCAAGCCATGTTCTTGAAAGAAAAGCTCTCCTGTCGGGGTGTTACGGTCATGGAAAGCAGGGAGGCAGTGCATGAACTTAACATCACGATTTCCACATAAAACCATTAATTCCACATTAACACGATAAGGCATTAACAATTCTACACGCTTCCCCCAAGATGCCTTGTCTTCCCCCATCGAAAGCCAAGTGTCAGTGTGAATAAAATCGCAATCCTGAACCGCCGAAATGGCACGATCCGTAATCAGAATGCGTGCCCTGCTCTCTTCGGCCAACTCGTGAGCCTTTTTGACTACAGCTGCATCAGGTTGCAATGCTTTAGGCGCAGCAATGCGGACATCCATTCCCATCAAAGCCCCCGTAAGGAGCAGTGAATTACCCATGTTGTTGCGCGCATCCCCTAAATAGGCAAAGCGCATATCATGGAAATCCTTGTTGCAATGCTCACGCATAGTTAGTAAATCAGCCAGCATTTGCGTTGGATGAAAATCATCTGTTAAACCATTGTAGACTGGAACGCCTGCATGCTCAGCCAACTCATCAACAGTGCGCTGAGCAAAACCACGATACTGAATGGCATCATAAAAACGCCCCAATACTTTCGCTGTATCGGCGACACTTTCTTTATCACCCAGTTGAGAGCGACCGGGGCCAAGATAAGTACACTGAGCCCCCTGATCAAAACTGGCTGATTCAAATGCGCACCGGGTACGGGTCGAGCTCTTTTCGAAAATCAACACAATCTTTTTCTTGTTCAAATAAGCTGTTTCCTGCCCAGCTTTATTATCCGCTTTCAATTTAGCGGCAAGATCAAGCAGTGCAATCACGTCATCGCGTGAATGCTCAACCAAACGAAGTAACGATTTTTGATACCAATGATTCATGATGATGTGCCTGTTTATATGCCTTTAACGAACTTCTATTTCGCCGGAAGGTTGAGCGAGAATAACGACATCTGCAGCCTGACGTGCAAATACGCCATTAGTCACCACACCAGGGATATTATTGATTGTTTCTTCAAGTGTATACGGATCACTGATGCGCAGATGATGTACATCGATAATCCAATTACCATTATCAGTCACCACACCTTCACGCCAACGTGGCTCCCCACCTAATGCGAGCAACTGACGCCCGACATAGCTACGCGCCATAGGAATAACTTCCACGGGCAATGGAAATACACCCAAAACGTCCACTGCTTTTGATGCATCAGCAATACAAACAAATTTTTTGGAAGCGGCGGCGACAATTTTTTCACGCGTTAATGCCGCGCCACCACCTTTAATCATATATTTGTTCGGATCAATTTCATCGCAGCCATCGACGTAAACATCAATTTCGTCACAGGCATTTAAATCACGCACCTGATATCCGGCTGCTTTGAGCGCCTCGGTTGTTCCTTCAGAAGAGGAAGCAATATCCTTGAACTGTAAACCACTTTTGCCCAACGCTTCGACGAATTTCAGTACTGTAGAACCACTACCTACCCCCAAAGTCATACCATCTTCAACATATTCCAGTGCTTTCTCTGCTGCTTTTTGCTTTAATACGTCCTGATTCACGTTTTACTCCGGTTAAATTCAACATGACACAACAGTATATCGAGAAAATCCTCACCGCGCCTGTCTACGACATCGCCATCGAAAGCCAACTTGACACCTTGCCACGCCTATCAGCCAGATTAGGCCATACTGTCTTGTGCAAACGTGAAGATCTACAGCCGGTTTTTTCCTTTAAATGCCGCGGTGCGTACAACAAAATGTATCGCTTGAGTCAAGAAGAGCGTGAACGCGGCGTCATTTGCTCCTCAGCCGGAAACCATGCCCAAGGTGTCGCACTGTCTGCCAGCAAACTTGGCATTAATGCAACCATCGTCATGCCCGGCACGACGCCGGCAATCAAAGTTGATGCCGTACGGCGCCTTGGCGGAGAATGGGTTAATGTCGTGTTGCATGGTGATTTTTATGATGAAGCATCTAAGCACGCACAAGCATTGCAATTAGAACATGGCTTAACCTATATCCATCCTTTCGATGATCCAGATACAATTGCCGGCCAAGGCACCATAGGTCTAGAAATTCTGCGCCAACACCCTCGCCCGATTAACGCTATCTTTGCCCCAATCGGTGGTGGTGGACTCATGGCCGGTGTTGCTCTACTGGTCAAAGCATTACGCCCCGATATCAAGCTAATAGGCGTAGAACCGGATGATGCAGCTTCCATGACCGAAGCCGTACGCCACGGCAAACGCACCACGCTCGATCACGTTGGCATCTTTGCAGATGGCGTCGCAGTCAAGCAGCCCGGTGAACACACTTACGCCATCATCAAAGAATTGGTTGATGATTTCATCACCGTCAGCACTGATGAAATCTGCGCTGCAATGAAGGACCTCTTCGACGATACACGCGCCGTTGCAGAGCCATCCGGTGCACTCGCCACTGCCGGGCTCAAAAAATGGGCGGCACAGCAAACCAACAAGAACCAAACCCTGATCAGCATCGTATCTGGTGCCAATGTCAATTTCGATCGCCTGCGCTACGTTGCTGAGCGTGCAGAAATTGGCGAGCGCCGTGAAGGGCTATTTGCCGTCACGATTCCAGAGCGCCCTGGTACATTCCTCAAATTCTGCGAACTGATTGGCGACCTTGCCGTCACTGAATTCAACTACCGCTACCAAGACAACCAGCAAGCGCAAATCTTTGTCGGCATCCAGCTAAGCGGCGGACAAAAGCAACTCGACGAAGTCATGAACAAGCTCAACGAACACGGCTACACCACCGAGAACCTGACTGATAACGAACTCGCCAAACTGCATCTGCGCTATATGATCGGTGGTGCGGCGGCTGGTATTAACAATGAATACTTGTTTCGCTTCGGCTTCCCCGAACGACCCGGCGCATTACTGCATTTTTTGCGTACTCTTGGCGACGATTTCAACATCAGCCTATTCCACTACCGCAATCATGGCTCAGATTACGGCCGTGTCTTATGTGGCATCCAAGCCGATGACCCTAACTTACTCGAACAGCACCTTGAACGTATAGGCTATGAGTACAGCGAAGAAACGCAAAACCCTGCATATCGTCGCTTTTTACAGCCAACCTAAGGCACAAAAGAAACGTATAAAAAATGGCGGGATTTCCGCCATTTTTATTTTTAGCTTATTTGAATGGCTAAAAACGGTACTGAGCTTTGAGCGTCCAAATGCCATTGTCATTCTGCAGCCAGCACACACTGCTGTAATCATGCGCGGATATATTTTTACCAAGCAATTCACTCGTGATGCCATGTATCCACGGTAAATGGCCGACAATCACAGCATCTTGCCCTTCCAGCTGTTGTAGCGTTTCGCGCACACAGGAAAATCCGCAGCCCGGGTTTAAGCCATCTAATACTGTCGCATGCTCATCGTAGTATGCGACAGTTTGCTGGGCACGTGTCGCTTGTGAGCAGTATGCTGGAAATTTGATGCCTTGATCTTTGATCCATGCAGCAGAATCCGCCGCTTGCTGCTGTCCACAGTCAGTCAGAGGCCGCTCAAGATCACTACGGGCAAAGCCGGCTTCCGCATGGCGCCACAAAATCCATTCGTACATTTACTTCTCCTGCAAAATTGAACAAGTACCGCCTTAATGTGCCTGATAGAGTAAGCGTGCGCGGATTGTTCCTTCGATACTCTTAATTTGCTCCAATGCGACGGCCGCATCATTTTGATTCACATCCATTACCAAATACCCAATTTCACCTTTGGTGATCAAACTCTGCGCAGAAATGTTGATATCGTGTTCGGCAAACAAGCGGTTAATTGCCGAGAGTACGCCTGGGCGGTTTTTGTGAATATGCAGAATACGCAGCGTCCCTACCTGACGTGGCAACGCAATTTCCGGGAAATTTACTGCACTAACTGTATAACCGTTGTCGAGAAACTGGGCAAATTTCTCAGCCACTTCAAGCCCGATATTGGCCTGTGCTTCAACGGTAGAACCACCAATATGTGGCGTCAGAATGACATTATCTAGGCCACGTAATGGACTATCTAGCGGTTCATCATTACTTTTTGGCTCAGTAGGGAATACATCTATCGCAGCGCCGCCAAGATGGCCTGAAGAAATTGCCTCAGCGAGGTCGTCAATTTCCACACAATGCCCACGCGCAGCATTAATCAGTATTGCACCTTTTTTCATCAAGTAAAGCTCGCGTGACTTAATGATGTTTTTGGTGCTTGGGAGTTGTGGCACGTGGAGAGACACAACGTCCGAGCGTTGCAGCAAGTCATCCATGCTCGATGCAGCTTCAGCATTACCCAGAGGCAATTTGGTCAATACATCGTAAAAAATAACCTTCATACCCATGCTTTCTGCCAATACTGATACCTGAGTACCGATATTGCCATAGCCAACAATACCCAGCGTTTTCCCACGCGCCTCAAATGCACCACGTGCCTGCTTCGGCCAGGTGCCGTTATGCACCGCCGCGCTTTTACTCGGCAGCCCGCGCAATAAAGCAATAATTTCACAAATAACTAACTCAGCTACCGAACGAGTATTGGAATACGGTGCATTAAATACTGGGATGCCGAGTTCTTGCGCCGCATCCACATCCACTTGATTGGTGCCGATACAAAAGCAACCAATCGCCTTTAAGTGAGGTGCTTTTTCCAACACTTCACGAGTCAGCTGTGTACGCGAACGAATACCGATGACGTCTGTCTTCTCGAGTTGTTTATCTAACGCATCACCATCAAGTGCCGTGTCAAGCAGCTCAACTTGGCTAAACCCGGCTTGCTTGAGTGCCGTCACGGCATTTTCATGGATGTTTTCAAGCAAGGTGATATGCACGGCTTTGTTATTCATACTGACATTCCTCAATGTGATAAATCGTTAGCCCTCTGCGGGCGGATAAAACTTGCAATACGGCCAGATAATGCACCGTCGCGGCGATGGGAAAAATAACCGGCATCTGCAAATGTACAAATACCAGCATCAAAAATACGCGCGCTATCAATACCCGATGCGCTTAGCTGCGCACCGGCAATAGCGGCAATATCAGCTTGCCAATGCCCTACTTTTCCTGCACTGAAAAAAGCACTGTATTTGCTATCAAGCGCGATAAAGCGGTCGCGAAAAGCATCATCAACTTCATAACTCGCCTGCCGGATACACGGCCCAATCCATGCGTAAAGTGTCTCTGCCGAGCTGTGCATTTGCTCAATAGTTGCGCCGATAATCCCTTGATAAAGCCCTTGCCAACCAGCATGGATTGCAGCGACCTCACTCCCTTCTGCATTCGTAAGCAGGATAGGAACGCAGTCCGCTGTTAACACTACCGGCATAAAAGCTGGATCTCGACTGATCACAGCATCTGCTTCAATGCCTGGCTGATAGGTTTCTTGATCAACTACTGTTGCAGAGTGCGTCTGCGTCAGCCACATCGGCGTCACATTTTCAATATCGAGAATGGCTAACCACGCTTGGCGATTGGCCTCCACAACCATGCGATCACAAGAAATATGGCGCGCCAAATTGAAACCATTATCAGCGTGTGGATGATCTGTACGGGTAGTACCGCTGAGCAGTGACAATGGCCAGTTTGCTTGTGTGTATAAATCATTCATATTAGCGCTTCGATCAGGGTTGGTTTTTTAGCGACGCTTGATATATAATGCGCCGCCTTGGTTCGGGGTGTAGCGCAGCCTGGTAGCGCACTTGCATGGGGTGCAAGGGGTCGCAGGTTCAAATCCTGTCTCCCCGACCATTTTCCACTCTTCGCCTCTCGACTGTTAATCCCATTTCTATATTTAGCCAGTTTCATGGCGACTTTCATCCCACTTCTACGCTGTTCTTCGCGTCGCCTGACCACACAATGAAATCAATGCTGTCTTATATTCGCTATCAGCAAATGGAGAAAGTGCGGTTACCGCATCGTCTGCGAGTTTTTGCGCGGCTTGCTTAGTATAATCAAGCGCATCTGTTTTGCCGATCAAAGTGATTACTTCATCTATCGCCTCGCGATCACCCTGCTCAATAATTTCACGCATTCTTGCTCTACCTGCATCATCGAGTTGGCTCATGGCACGAATAATCGGCAACGTTGGTTTACCTTCAGCCAAATCATCACCCAATGACTTGCCAATCGTCTCAGCATCGCCAGTGTAGTCAAGGATGTCATCCATAATCTGAAACGCCATGCCAAGCTTGCGCCCGTATTCTGCCAAGGCCTCGACCATATCATCACCAACTTTAGCAAGCTGCGCCGCCACTCGGCATGCTGCTGCGAACAAGACGGCAGTCTTTAACTCAATAACGCGGTAATAGCGCTCTTCATCAACATCTGGATCATGAACGTTACTCAGCTGCATCACCTCTCCGGCTGCAATCTGATTTGTTGCATCAGCCATTGTTTCCAAAATAGCAAACTCTCCAGTGCGCACCATCAATTGAAAAGCCCGCGTATAGAGAAAATCGCCAACCAATACACTGGCCGCATTGCCAAAAGCAATATTTGCAGCTTCCTGACCTCGGCGCAGCTCAGATTCATCGACGACATCATCATGCAGCAAAGTGGCATTATGGATAAATTCAATAAAGGCAGCTGCGAGAATATCGTCCTCACCCTCGTATTGACACAAACCACTAGCAAGCAAGGTCAGTACAGGTCGGAAACGTTTCCCACCGTTGCCAATTGCATAGGCCATGACCAGCTCGGCAAGCGGTACTTCCGAATACATTTCACGACGCATCAGCGCCTCTGCCGCTTCCAACTTATCCGCGACCAACGCCCGGATATCGGCCTCACTCGTCATCGTGCCTCCTGATTGACCACAAAGCCCAGTATTGTAACCGATCAATGCCACATACGCAGCACAGTGAATAATGATTTATAGTGCTGAAAAGAACAGGATCAAAATACAGACCATGCCAAAGCCCCAAACTGTCGAGCGCAGCATAGCCAGATCTTTGATATAGCACAAAATATACACAAAGCGACTAAGCAAAAACAATCCGGCAAAAAGATTGGTTGTTCCCAATGAAGCATTACCGCTAAATTGCGCCAGTAGCACCACAAAAGCAAAAGGTGCGAAAATCTCATAGCTATTCTGCTGTGCGGCATTAGCCCTCGCCACAACGCCTTCAGCACGAGCAAAAAAGCCTCGCGGATCGTGGTTGGCTTTCATCGTTAGGCCGCCACCTTTGTATTTTCCGTAAACGGCACAAAGCCAAGGAAGAAACATCGCTATCAACACACACCAATTTGCAAAGATCACCTTACGTCCTCACTTTAAACGGGGAAACACCACAAAATGACTGGAATCGTCACGACCAAAACCAAAATAGACAATGGCAATCCCATACGCCAATAATCACCGAACTGGTAGCCTCCCGGAGACATAACCAACGTATTGGACTGATGCCCTATAGGCGTCAGGAAAGCTGATGAAGAAGCCACGGCAACGGCCATCAGCAATGGTTCAGGCGAGTAATCCATCCCTTCTGCAAGCTTGAGCGCAATTGGCGCAGCAAGAATTACCGCTGCAGCGTTATTGATGATATTGGTCAGGACCATAATGGTCGACATCAAAACAATCAGCATCATTGCCGGGCTCATATCAGCGGCAATCGACAATATTGCGTTGGCAATCAGCTCAGATCCACCACTGCTTTGCAACGCTCCACCAACAGGGATCATCGCCGCGAGCAGGACAATCACGCTCATATCGACGTTTTTATAAATTTCACCCGGATGAATAATACCGGCCAAGACCATTAACAGTGCGGCGCCAACCAAAGCTACTTCAGCGGGTAAAATTCCAAAAGTAATCAAACCCAATGCACCAAAGAATATCATGCTGGTCAATGCCACTTTCTTGGGCTTGCCAATGCTGATACTGCGCGAGGCAAGCGGCAAACAGCCAAGCTCCTTGATGGTGCCGGGCAGGCGATGTGCTCGCCCCTGAATCAAGAGAATATCACCTTGCATAAAGCGGATGCGTGACAGGCGTTGGCGCAAGCGCTGACCTCGCCGTGCCACAGCCAAAACGTTGATGCCGAATGCCTCACGCACGCTTAGGCGCGTCAAGGAACTGCCGATCAACATTGAGCCAGGGGTAATAATCACTTCAGCCATTTTGACATTGCGCTTATTGCGCTCGCCATCTTCCTCTTCGTGAGGTACGTGCTCAGTCAAAGCCAGGCCAGTTTTGTCCAACAAGATTTTAAGGCTATCCGAGCTAGCCTCAATCATTAAAATATCGCCGTTGTGCAATACTTCAAACGTCGAGGGTAATGGTCTGCGCTTATTGCTCCGCACCAAAGCGACAACGCTAATATCCGCTTCATCTTCAATCGCAGAGATCAAATCATGCAATGTCCGCCCGGCGAAATCACAACCTTCAGGCAATATGACCTCAGTCAAATAGCTATCGATAGCAAATAAATCTTCATCTTTGCTCACCTCGGCACGTACCGGAATCAAGCGCCAGCCGATCAAGGTAATGAATACGATACCGGCGAGTGTTGCTGCAACCCCAACAGGTGAAAAATCAAACATTGAGAACGACTCACCCGTCGCTTGACGCATGTATCCGGCAATAATGATGTTTGGTGGTGTGCCAATCATGGTCTGCATTCCGCCGAGCAGTGACCCGAATGCAATCGGCATCAACAGCAAACTTGGTGAACGGTCTGACTTACGCGCCAACCAAATTGCAACTGGCATAATTAGTGCCAAAGCGCCAACGTTATTCATAAATGCAGAACACACTGCGACCAGGGATGTTAGCGTAAATATCTGTACTAACAGGTTGTCACCAACCTTGGTCAGTAAACGAGCCAGTACATCAACCACCCCTGCATTGGTCGCAGCAAAGCTGAGTATCAGGACTGCAGCTACGGTGATAACAGCTGGATGTCCAAAGCCGGAAAAGACTTCATTTGCAGGGACGACGCCAGTCAACGCACAAGCGAGCAACGCCATTAATGCGACAAGATCATAGCGCCAGCGATCCCAGACAAACAACACCAGTGTTGTGCCAATAATCAGGAAAACAATAATTTGATCTATCGTCATAAGTAGTGGTTCATACGGCGGTGAATAAAATAATGGCAAACAGTATGACCGAGCAACGATATTTTTTCCATGTACAATTTATCCCCTGTACTGCTCAGTACGGCGAACCATTAGCGATTTCAATTTCTTCAATCAGCAAATTGAGCCGCTCATCCCCATGAAAACGGCTAACTTGTAAAGCATAGACAGCACGCACTCGAGTACCAGGTGCGTAATCCACATTATGGAAGAACCACATAGCTTGAAGAACACGCCCACTACCCGGCTCACGAAGTGTTAGGCGGCTATGATTAGCGCCAAGACAGCGGCAATTGATGATATCAAAAACATTACAGAACGTCGGTGCAGGGAGCTGTTGACCCCAAGGCTCCAGATGCTCGAGATAATTTGCCCACTGAACATTGAGCAAATCTGGTGCCAGCTCTCCATCAATGTAGTGAAATTGCTGTGGTATGGCCGTCACCTGATTGCTATAGGCTTTTTCTAGCGCCAGCAGCAAAGCAGGATAAGCATCTGGTTGCACACTGAACCCCGCCGCCATCGCATGCCCACCATGCTTTAATGTACCGGCCGGCAGGATCGTCGCTGCTTCGTCAAGCAATGCTTTGACGTTGATCCCCGCAACTGAGCGCATTGATGCTTTAATCCATGCGCCATCTTCACTTAAAGTTGCAATCAATGCCGGGCGATTCAGCTGCGCTTTGAGGCGGCCAGCCACGATACCAATCACGCCCTCATGCCAATCAGGTCGATACGCACTGGCAATTGCACGGGTCGTATCGACCATAGAGAGTGCATCGTGCAAGATGTCATTTTCAAGCGTCTTACGCGCTCGATTAAGCGCATCAAAATCAGCGGCAAAATCATGCGCTGTCTGCCAGTCATCACTGAGTAAAAGTGCGACCCCATCGCGCATATCACCAAGGCGACCGGCTGCATTCAGGCGTGGTGCGATAGCAAAGGCAATATCTTGAGCCGTTAGGTGCGCGGCTTGTACATTGGCAACTGCGGCAAGAGCAAGTAACCCGGGATTACCTTGACGCGAACGAAGGCGCTGTAAACCATAGTGAACCAGTATGCGGTTATTGCGCGACAGCGGCACCAGATCAGCAATTGTCGCTAAAGCGACTAAATCAAAATAATCGGTCAAATTCAGTCCATCGGGCCACTGACCATCATTAACAAGGCTACGACGCAACGCAAACAGAACATAAAGTGCGACGCCTGCGCCACATAGACTACGCTCACCAAAGCCACAATCCTCACGCTGAGGGTTAACCACTGCGCATGCGACGGGGAAAGCTTCGCCCGGTAAATGGTGATCGGTAATGATTAAATCCACCTCGTGTGCGGCCAACCATTCGGCTGCTTCAAAACTCTGAATACCGTTATCAACTGTAATCAACAAGTCTGGCAAGCTTGGCAGCGCATTCAATCCAGCAACACTCAGCCCATAACCATGCGCCTTACGATCGGGTATAAACCAGTCGACCCTGCCACCAAGGCGGCGCAAAACGCGCACCATTAATGCCGTGGAGCAAGCGCCATCTACGTCATAATCACCAAAAATCAAAATACGCTGCTGATTGTCTAGTGCCTGACGGATACGCGCCACAGCTTGATCCAAATCAGCCATATCGTGTGGTGCCGCCAGAGAGGCCAATCGTTTGTCATATTCATCAGGGCTAGCCAGCCGCGCTGCATAGATACGCTTGACCAAAGGGTGCCAGTCAGCCGGCAGCCGCGCAGGATCGAACTGCGCGGGGCGTTCACGAATCACAGAAGACATGAAAGCAGTAATTACTCGATGTCTTCAACGCGCAAGCGCTTGATTTCACCACGCATACAATCCAGCTTGGCTATTTCCGCCAAAGCAGCATTGAAGCGACGTTCTTCGATCTTTTCAGTGAGGAAAATCAGTGGTACATGGTTCGCTTCACGCAAGGCACTCTTTTGTATCATTGAGCGGATAGAAATACCGTGATTAGCCAAAATACGTGTAATATCGGCAACCACCCCACTTCGGTCTTCGACCAGTAGCGACAAATAATACGCACTGACGAAATCATCAGACGGCAATACCGGCAATTCGTTCTCTTCAAATACGGTATTGAACCCAAATTCTGCCAAACGATCGCTCTGATCAAGGTTTAGCTCACGAACTACGTCGATCAGATCCGCCACGACAGCTGAAGCTGTCGGCAATTTACCGGCGCCCGGACCGTAATGCAGGCTGTTGCCAATCGCATTCCCTTTGACCTGCACCGCATTCATTACCCCGTTAACACTCGAAAGAAGGGCATGCTTGGGAATTAAAGTCGGATGGACGCGAATTTCCACACCATCCTCACGCCGCACAGCCAAACCAAGGTGCTTGATGGCATAACCCAGCTCATCGGCAATATCGATATCGAGTGGCGTCACATTGGTGATGCCTTCCACATACGTCTTATCAAATTGCAACGGAATACCAAATGCAATTGACGCCAAGATGGTGATTTTATGCGCTGCGTCAATACCTTCAACGTCATAAGTCGGATCAGCTTCCGCATAACCAAGCTTTTGGGCTTCGGCAAGCACATCAGCAAAATTGCGCCCTTTTTGCGTCATCTCACTAAGAATAAAGTTGCCAGTGCCATTGATTATGCCTGCAACTTCGCTGATCTCATTACCGCTCATGCCCTCACGCAGAACCTTAATAATCGGAATTCCACCAGCTACTGCGGCTTCATAAGCCAACTCCAGCCCCTGCTCACGTGATTTGGCAAAAAGCGCCTGCCCATGCTTGGCAATCAAAGCCTTATTTGCGGTAACGACATGCTTGCCATGATCAAGTGCGGCTTCAATTAAAGACTTGGCCGCATCTTCACCACCAGCCAATTCCAGCACAATGTCAATCTTGGGATCGGTCGCAAGTGCCATGCTGTCAGTCGTACAGATAAATGGCAATGTAGTGGTATCCTCACCAGCCCATGAACGTCGTGCGACCTGCGTCACGTGCAAGCGATAACCACAGCGCCGCTCAATTTCAGCTGCATTTTTTGCCAGTACCTCGATAACGCCTTTACCAACTGTTCCGTAGCCAATCACGCCAATCGCAACTTCTTTCACATTGCACCTGTCTTTAATTAAAACAAGCGAGAAGTATAGCCCAATAAACACACAAAATCACAATGCAATATCAGCATACACTCACGGACTCACAATCAGCGTATCAATCAATACCACATTGCTTTAAATAGTCACGTTGCTCAACACTCAAGTCCGCAACAGGCACTTTACCCCCTCCACCGGGGATTTCAACGATATAGGCCGGCAATGCAATACCGGATAAACGTGCACGTAAAGCTTGATGAATAGCGAGTCCTTCGGCAAGCGTTAGGCGAAAATGATTACTACCACGCGCCAAGTCAAGGTGATGGAGGTAATACGGACTAACACCGGCATCGAGCAAAGCATTACATAGATCAGCCAGAGCCACCACACTGTCGTTGACACCACGCAGCAGTACCGTTTGTGAAAACAGCAATACGCCGATATTGCGCAATGCAGCAATGGCTTCTATTGCCTTTCCGCTCAATTCATTGGCGTGGTTAATGTGTAGCACAACACATACTCTTTGCTTTTGCTGGCTCAGTAGGCTCAGCAGTCGCGCATCTATTTTTTCTGGCGCAACAACCGGGATACGTGTGTGAATACGCAAGCGGCGAATATGGCTATAGCCATTGAGGGGGGTGATGAACTTCGGCAGCTGTGCCGCACTCATATTGAGCGGATCACCACCACTTAATATGACTTCCTCAACCTGCTGGTTGGCTGCAATATAGGCCAAAGCAGCATCACGCTCGGCTGCTGTGAGTGCCCTACCATTCCGCCCAATGTGCTCCTTGCGAAAACAAAAGCGACAATAAACGGCACAAGTGGGCGCCATTAACCACAGAACGCGATTATCGTAGCGATGAACCAAACCAGCTACTGGCGAATGTCGCTCATCACCAATGGGATCATTTAATTCAGCTGGCAGAATAGACAGCTCACGCGCATCTGGCACAAATTGTGCCGCAATGGGATCATGCTCTGGTTCAGTTGTGTGCATTTGTGAGAGCATTGCCGGCGTTACAGCATATTGATAGTGATCAAGGACGGCCAGCTGTTCGTCCGTCCATGGCATCAATTGTGAACCGCTCATTATTCTGGCAATGCCAATACAAAAAGACGATCACCACGGCGATTTTGAAACACTGCTCGTTGCTCAAAATGAGCCAGAGCTTCTGGTGTCTGTGTACGCCGGCCTACTTCATAAAGCAGCAATGCATCTCGGTCAAAGGATGACGGTAAGCGCTTAATATCGAGAAGGTCGATAAAATAAGGGTTATTTTGAGGAAATGGATCTTCACCAGCGAAAAAAAGTGCCTGATAATTATTGGAAAAAACCTTTCCATCACGATGATCATACGCCCAGACACCGCCATCACGTAAATAATCAGCGGAAGGTCCGAACTGAATCATGCTGGCAATAGCATAAGCAACCATCAGCCAAAAGAGTACCAATCTATTTTGCGCCGCCATACGTTGCGTCCGCCAGCGCTGGTAGAGATAAAAGACTGCAGACGCACACATCCACAATACTAGCATTGTGACAGGAACGTACAGTAAATCTGACTGTAGCCGACCAAGGTAAAGCAAAGAAAGTGCGCCGATAAGCGTTGCATAACCAAGGCTGAAAGCAAAAAATAACCAAACACGACCAGGCAATACCGCTGAAGGCCGCTTGATCAAAGCAAGAAATACGATCCCTAAAATGATCAAGCCAAAGTTTTTTGCTGCATTAATAATAACCAACACCCATGCAATCAAAAAAGCATCGTATCCGGCAAGGTTAAAGCTGCGATCACTACTGATAAACACAGACATAGCCGAAGTTGCTTCATCCAAGCGCCCTGCTAATGCATCGACCGCCAAAACGATATTTTGGTGGAAAAGTGGTACTAGCCAAATCAGCAACCCACACAATAAATAAAAGGCAGCGATAAATTGAAGCCGCTCAAAAATTCGTCTCACCAACCGTCCTGAGCCAGGCCAAAATACAAAGCACAATGGAAACCCAAGTATCCACAGCCACACCGATGGCTCTATTGTCGCCGCTAAAAGTAAGAAAAATGCCCACAAAAAAAATGCACGATAAAAATGCTCTCGGTAGTTGCGTAAAAAGAACCACATACTCAAAATCCAGAGCAAGATAACACCTTGCAAAAGATCCAGGCTCAATCGCACACTGTTGTATTCCGGATTAAAGTTGAAGAGTAAGAAAAGTAAAAAGACAGTCGTCCGCCCCAATCCAATGAGCAAGCCTATGCGGCAAAATAACCAGATATAAAGCGTGCTGACCATATTCACCGTTAGCATCCCTAGCGCAGCTGACAGAGTAGGTGAATACTTATCACCAGACAAATACCAAAGACTACGCAAGCCCTCAATAGAAAACGTCAGGCCATGGTTATACCAGACAAAATATCCCGTTAAAAATGATATTAAAAAGATCGCACCATTCCAATAGATATACTTCGGCAAAAAGCTAAAGAAATATCGCTTGCTATTCATAAGCTGATTATTTATAGCCATTGTGACCAGTGACTCATATATGCACTACGCTCACGACCTGGAATACCCACCAACCGAGCGAATTGGCTCGCAACAGCCTCCGAGGAACAAAAGTACGCTTGCATTGAAATCTGCTTTACCAACTCTTGATTATCATCATCGCGAATTTGCTCGAACAGTAGGGTTAACTCCGCTGGATGATCAATCGTAATACAGGAACGACGCAAAAATCCATCAGTGTTATCAAGCAATAGTTGATTGTTTGGAACCACTACTGCTGCACCATTTGCCACTGCTTCGGCGACAAGCTGCCTTTCAAAATACTGCGGCGCAGTGATCAGTAAAATATCGCCTACTTTAACTTCATTGTGAATATAGCTAAGCACATCACCATCTGCTGAAGAATAAGGACAGTATGGTAATGTTTCAGGCAATGACGCCATATATAGATCATGTTTGTCACCAAGAACATGACAACAAAAGCGACCAACAGACCGGAATTTTTTCTGCGCATAAATACCACGACTAAGTGGCGGCATTATATAAGCATCAATTCCGATATCTTTGTAATATTCAAATGATTTTTTATCACTCCCAGCCCAGCGCAGCCAAGGATTTATGCGAGCATATTTTGCGACTATTGTACGCTGCGCATCATCTTCAGTTTGCAAACTCAATAAACTTTGCTGCTCAAGCCCGGAAAAAAGGGGCAATAATCTTTCAAGGGATTGCCGGGAATGATAAGAGGCGACAAAACGGTCAAAAGCCATGCTTTTGTAGTACTGGGTAAAAAGCTGCTTATCTTCCTTATTAGCCTGCTTTTCAGAAAGGCACAAATACTCACATGTTCCAATTTTATTACGGAAGGCTGTGATAAAGTGATTAAAGCTATCAGATTGCTCCGCAGTACTAACCAATAAAACTTTCATCAGATAACGCGGTAGTCCATAAGTTTTAGGCTAAAGCGCGCTTGATCCCCTTTTATTTGTGTCAATTGAACCAATCGTAAAGGGTTATCGGCAAAATAAATTTTCGTCTGTCGGTCACCACTAATTTGGCGGAAAACCCGAATATTGATATTACCACCTGACTTCGTCTGCCATGTTTCATTGGGCAATTTTTCCACCGTATAAGTCCGGATCTTATCGTCACTAATCATCGTGTACTTGGCCGCAATTTTATGCTGTTCATCGTCGATCAGCGTTTGAACCACCAATGACAAAACATCAAGCGGCTGAATACCTTCATCGTACTTCAAAACTTGCTGGCTATTACCTATTTGTGCTTCAATCTCATGAACTTTTGGGTGATAATCATAAACGAGGCGAAAATCAGCATCTCCTTCCATACTGCGCTGATAACGCTGTGGAATAACGCGACCATGATCAAGCAGTCCTTTGCTCGACTCTGTAATTACATCAAAACCAAGCATCTTTGCTGCTAGCGAAGGTGTTGCCACTGTATCAACACGATAAGTCAGGTCAGTAAAAATAGCATCATGGCGCACTACACCAGCACTAACCCCTCGAACAGAAACTTGATAAGTTGCCTGATAACTTTCCAGACTATAGCTTCTACATACAGCTAGTAAGAAAAAAACCGCAGCGATATACCTTCGGTATTTAAAGTGTGCCATATAGTCTGTCCCCAGCATCTCCCAAGCCTGGACGAATATAAGCTTTCTCATCGAGCTCACGATCCACGGAGGCAGTATATATAGGTACATCTGGATGAGCTTCACGCAGTGCAGCGATTCCTTCGGGAGCTGCAAGAATACAGATAAAGCGAATATCCTTTGCCCCCAATTCTTTAACTTTATGAATACTCTCTATCGCCGAAAAACCTGTAGCCAGCATAGGATCGACGACCAGTGTAATGCGCTCATCCATGGCTTTGGGCAGCTTGCAGTAATAGGCGCGCGGACGGTGTGTTTCTTCATCACGCTCCATACCAACATAGCCAACTTTAGCCGCAGGCAACAGCTTCAACACCCCATCCAACAAGCCATTCCCGGCACGCAATATACTTATAATGCAAGTCTTTTTGCCATATAACTCTTTTGCCTGCATCTTTTCAAGAGGTGTTTCTATTTCGCTGTCTTTCAATGGCAAATCACGCGTTGCCTCGTAGCCTAGCAACAAGCCGATCTCACTGGCTACAGCGCGAAACTCCATGGTTGTAGTGTTCTTTTTGCGCAAAGTCGTCAGTTTGTGCTGAACCAATGGGTGTGAGATTTCAAAAACATTATCCATTCTTATTCTCCTTTTAATAATTTTGCAAGTGCCTGCCCAGGCTCAGCATGCACCATCAAGCTTCCACCTATTAAATAACTATAAATACCAGCATCTTGTAGTAGCTCGATATCTTGTCGCGTCGCAATACCACTTTCACTGATCAAGAACTGCCCTTCCGGCAAACGACCAACTAAATCGATACTGGTCTGCAAATTCACACTAAAATCTCGCAAATCGCGGTTATTAACACCAATTGCTCCAACCGGTAGCTTTAATGCCCGCTCAAACTCATGCTCATCGTGAACTTCCACCAATACGTCCATCCCAAGATCGTGTGCCATCAGCGTAAAATCACGTAATACAACATCATCAAGCACAGCTACGATCAATAGAATTGCATCTGCACCAAGTAGTCGAGATTCTGCAATTTGGTATTCATCAACAATAAATTCTTTACGTAAAACTGGCAGATCAACCGCAGCCCTTACTTGACGCAAGTACTCATCATGACCTTGAAAGTATTGCTCATCAGTCAATACCGACAGGCATGTCGCACCATGAGTAGCATAGCTTTGCGCTGCGCATACCGGATCAAAATCATGGGCAATAATGCCTTGGCTCGGGGAGGCTCGTTTTACCTCAGCAATCACAGCCGGCTCTTTATTTACAACCTTCTGTTGCAGCACTTGGATAAACCCTCTAGGCAAATCATTGAACTGCGAGATAGCATCAATTTGACTGCGCATCAGGTGCTGCTTTTGTCTAGCGGCAACTTCTGTGCGCTTGTGCGCTACAATTTCCTGCAAAATGTTGTTCATTGGTTCTCCTCTGCGAGGCGCTGGCTCATTGCTACAATCTTATCCAGCGTTTTAAGCGCACTGCCGTTATCAAGTAATATCATGGCTTTTTGGATACCGTCAGACAGGTCTTTAGATTTCCCTGCAACATAAAAAATGGCGGCCGTATTAAGTGCGATCATATCACGACCAACCTTTGGACCACCGCCACCAAAAATTGATTTTATCAATTTCAAACTTTCAGCGGCACTGGAAACCTGCAGCTCTTCATGGCTTACATGGTTCATACCAAAAGCCTTAGGTGAGACTTCATATTCACTGATGCTGCCATCTTCGTGTAGTTCTGCAACGTAATTATTGTGGGTCACACTAAACTCATCAAGCCCATTATCTGCATGAACCACCAAAATCCGTTTTGACCCTAGAGACTTGCTCACCTCAGCCATTGGGCGCACCCATTCTTTGGAAAATACACCCAACACTTGGTGTCTAACCCCTGCGGGGTTAGCCAACGGACCAAGGACATTATAAATAGTACGAACCCCTAATGCCCGACGCACAGGAACAACGTGGCGCATTGCTTGATGATAAGCCTGTGCAAACATAAAACCAAAGCCAACTTCTTGTACACATTGCGCTACCTGCTGAGGTGTCAGATCAAGAACCAATCCAGCCTCACGCAGAACATCGGCACTTCCTGACGAGCTGCTTGCTGCAATATTGCCATGTTTGGCAATCTTGACGCCTCCAGCAGCCGCAAGAAGTGCGCTGGCTGTTGAGACATTAAATAGATTAGCACCATCTCCCCCAGTACCAACTGGATCGACCAATACATCATCACCGGTATCAATTTGAATTTCTTTGGCTAAAGAGCGCATTACTTCTGCAGCTGCTGAAACCTCTGAGACAGTTTCACCTTTTAACGCCAAACCCATCAATAAACCACCGATAGCTGCAGGATCGGCATCTCCACCCATCATTTTTGTCACAACGTCACGCATTAGCGGTGCAGGTAAATCTTTTTTTGCGGCAAGTAAGCCAAGAGCTTCTTTCATACTAAATCCTGTCAATGAAGCGATATTCGCCTAATGATAATCCACCTACCGCTACACTGCCAACCTTAACGCGCACCAAGCGCAACGTTGGATAGCCAATTGCGGCCGTCATTCTTCTTACTTGACGATTGCGACCTTCCCGGATTGATATAGATATCCATGCAGTAGGTACATTTTTACGAAAACGGACAGGTGGATCTCGTGGCCATAAATCAGGTATGTCAATTCGGCTAACTTTTGCAGGTGCAGTCATCCCGTCCTTCAAGCGGACACCTTGGCGAAGTTGCTCTAGAGCAGCCTCTTCCGGCTCGCGCTCAACTTCAACATAATATGTTTTTTCCAGCTTGAACTTTGGATCAGCAATACGCGCTTGCAATTTGCCATCATCTGTAAGTACGACCAACCCTTCACTATCACGATCAAGACGACCAGCGGGATAGACACCAGCTATATCGACATAATCTTTTAATGTAGCACGGCCATCGCCATCACTGAATTGACATAAAACGCCATATGGCTTGTTCAAAACAAGTAATTTTCGCCCTGGAGCAGGATAAAAAAAATGGCGCCGCTTCATCGGCGGCACCATCTGTTAGTAGATACTAAATACATCAGTTGGCTGACCAATTCACCAGTCCTGGAACATTGAAGAAATGCAGTGCTATCCATCCAATTAATCCTAATGCGGAAACATAATAAATCGTTGGAATGATTGTACGGCGTAACGTCTGGCCTTCACGACCAACCAGGCCAACAGTAGCTGATGCTGCAACCACGTTGTGGATGGCAATCATATTACCTGCTGCGGCACCGACGGCTTGCAATGAAACAATAAACAGCGGTGAAACACCAATGTTCTCACCAACACCAAACTGGAATTGAGCGAGCATCATGTTTGATACGGTATTAGAACCAGCAATAAATGCACCCATTGCGCCAATCGCACCAGCAAAGACCGGATAAATTTCACCAAAAGTGCTGGCCACTGCACTAGCCATTGTGACAGGCATACTGGCTAGATCGGCCATATTTACACCTGAATTAATCATGATACGAACCATCGGAATGGTAAACATCAAAACAAACCCGGCACCAAACAAAACTTTACTCGAATCACTGAAAGCACGGGATACCATACGACCACTCATGCGGTGCAATACAATGGCAAATAACACGGCAATGACCATGATACCACCCGGCAAATACAACGGCGCAAAGCTTGAACTAACACCTTCAACGCCAAGCAGATCGGGGAATTTGAAGTTGATTGCAAGGAACCACGATTTCACTTCCGGGAATACACGCGAAACAACCAGCAAGCCCGCCATTAATACATACGGTAACCATGCTGACCACATTGGAATTTTACGGTTAGTAGAAAGATCCTGGACACTGACTTCAAGCTTACCCATCCAATCTGCAGGCCATTCATCAGCTGGAGCAAAATCCCAAGTCTTTTTCGGGATCAGAAAACCTGCTTTAGCGGCTGGCACAACGATCAGCATACCAACCATAGCACCAAGCAATGAAGGGAATTCAGGGCCCAGGAACCAACCGGTCAGTGCGTAAGGAACGGTAAATGCCAATCCGGCAAAAATCGCAAATGGTGCAATAGCCAGACCTTCAGCCCATGATTTATTACGACCGAAGAAACGGGTTGTCATCACAACCATGAATAGTGGCATTAAAATACCAATAAAGGCATGCATTAAAGATACTTCTTTACCAACAAAGTGCAGAACCTGCGTCCAATCTACACCTTGTGACTGAGCAATAGGCTCGAGAAGAGTTTTATCCAGACCTTTATCTACACCGATCAAAATTGGCGTACCTACTGCACCAAATGATACTGGTGTTGATTGCACCATCATGCCAATCATGACTGCGGCCATTGCCGGGAAGCCGATGGCTACAAGCAAAGGTGAAACGACAGCTGCAGGCGCACCATAACCAGCCGCACCTTCGATAAAACAACCAAATAACCAGACGACCAAGATCATCTGCACTCGGCGATCCGGGCTGATATCGACAAATCCATTACGGATAACTGCAATAGCGCCTGATTCTTTGAGTGTATTGAGCAGCAAAATAGCGCCGAAGATGATCCACAACACACCTGCTGTAATGATGAGACCTTGAAGCGTAGAAGCTGCGACACGCAACCATTCCATTTGCCAAACCAATCCTGCAATTAAAGCAGTGATTACGAACACTACGGGCATGACAATTTTTGCTGGCAAGCGGAAGCCAATCAGCAAAATACCTGTAATGAGAAGCGGTGAAAACGCTAACAGCGCCAGCATACCTTGAGACATTATATCCCCTACTTAATATTTAAAAGAGTGCACATTAAATAAAATTTAGACTTCATTGGCAAGCTTTATTGTAAAAATAGTCAATCTCGTTTAGTTAATGTAAAACTATTTTTTCAAAAAACTTATACATCCCCTTCTTCCAAAGCAATCCAACGCTGCACCAACTCTTCGAGATCATTCTGCGCCAGCTCTAAAGCTGCGTAGGTTCGCGACTGCTCATCATTATCCCGAGTATAGAACTCAGGATCATTGATTTTCTGGGTCAGTCGCTCTATTTCGGCTTCCGTTTTCGCCATTTGATCGGGAATAGCATCGAGCTCACGCTGTAATTTGTAGCTAAGCTTAACTGCTTTTTTCTGTTCTTTATTAGTTGTCTGCTGAGGCTGTTTTTGAGGTTCAACAGCGTTCGACTCGTTACCACTATCAACTTTCTCTTCTGCTGAACCATTTTTCTCAGCGCCAAGTTGTGCAATATCGCCCCCTTGACGCAACCAATCTTCAAAGCCACCTGGTACTTGCTCAATACAGTTTTTAGCTTGATTAAAGACCCATGAGCGAGTCACAACCTCATCCAGGAATCTCCGGTCGTGGCTAACCAACAATACTGTCCCAGTATAGCTATCCAACACTTCTTCCAATAACTCTAGCGTTTCTATATCCAAGTCATTGGTTGGCTCATCCAGAATAAGAACATTTGCTGGCTGAGCAAAAAGGCGGGCCAGCAGTAGGCGAGCCCGCTCACCACCAGACAATGCTGACACCGGTGTACGCCAGCGCGCAGGCGGGAACAGGAAATCTTGTAGATAAGCAGCGATGTGCTTGCGCTGACCGTTAATCTCTACATAGTCTTTGCCTTGCCCTAAACTGTCGCGTAATGTCTCATCTGGATTAAGCGTTGCACGTAACTGATCAAAGTAAGCCACCTGCAATTTTGTACCATGCTTGATGTGACCCTGCTGCGGTTGCAATTTACCGAGCAAAACATTTAGTAACGTGGTTTTACCCACACCATTAGCACCGATGAGACCAATCTTTTCGCCACGGCTAATAATGTCATTAAAATTATGAATTAAATTCGCTTGCCCTTCATGAGCAAACGAGACATTTTCTGCAACGATAACCTGCTTACCGGATCGCTCACCACTATCCACGCGCAGGGTTGCGCTTCCCTGTTGTTTGATACGCTCCGCGCTCTCCGCACGCATGGCTTGTAAAGCACGGACTCGTCCTTCATTACGCGTACGTCGTGCTTTGATACCCTGTCTGATCCATGCTTCTTCTTCAGCAAGTTTTTTATCAAAACGGGCGTTAGCCTCTGCTTCAGCATGTAGCATTTCTTCGCGTGTACGCAAAAAGCGTTGATAATTACCGACCACATCAGTCAGTCTGCCGCGGTCAAGATGCCAAATTCGTGTTGCTGTGTTCTCCATAAAAGCACGATCGTGCGTGACGTAAATCACAGCACCGGAAAACTGCTTAACCGTCTGTTCTAACCATGCAATAGCAGCCAAATCCAGATGGTTAGTCGGCTCATCAAGCAGTAAAACATCCGGACGACTGACCAACACCCTCGCCAACCATACACGACGGCGCCAACCACCAGATAAATCAGCCATGGGGGTTGCACCATTAAGCTCAAATCGCTCAAGAATAGCATCAATACGGCTATCGAGTTGCCAGCCATCCAATGCATTAATTTGTGCTTCAAGTTGCTCCATTTCTGTGGCATTAGCTGCGTCAAAGTTATCCATCAGCGCCTGATAGCGCTCCATGACTTTTGCCGTCTCAGCCAAGCCATCTGAAACAACTTCTCTGACGCTACGCCCATCTCCAGCTGGAGGGTCTTGTGGCAAATACGCCACTTGCACATCGCCACTAAATTGCAAAGTACCATCATCTGGCAACTGCGCACCACGTAAGACATTCAGCAAGGTGGACTTGCCTTCTCCATTGCGCCCGAGCAATGCAATTCGCTCACCCTTTTCTACCGAAAATGACACGTGATCAAGCAATGGACGTAATCCAAATGCCAAAGACAGATCTTGTGCAACCAGTAAACTCATAAACAGCCTATCCTTTCAAAACATCAACTCAATTTTAAGGCGCTAGTATAGCGTTAAACGGCCTAATGGCATTCAGACAATTCAGAATCTATTGATAAAACCTCAATTTTGGATTTCGTAATTAAACTAAATAAATACGCCCTAGTATATATTTCACCCATGGATTGACATTCACTTACGCGATAGTAGGAAATAAAACATCAAATACAACAGTGTATATGAGGCTACACACTACTTTCTGGCTCTAGGAGTCCTTGTGATGCCAGCCAATTCACTAATTTTTCTGTTTTGACCTGCGCTATAGCCTGCCAATCAGGTGCAGAACTACTCTCTCCAGCAATTGCCGCAAGAGTTGCGTCACTGAATTTTCCCATACTGCAAGCTTTGGCAAGGCTTTTAGCCAAGACATCAATGCTGTACTGCCCAGTCATTTTCGTCGTTAGCCATGCCATGGCATCATCAAGTTCTAATGGTCTAAGCCACGGACTTGCCAAAGCATTCACATGCTCATTTTGCATCGTTGCTTTAATTAATCTACGCAAACGTGGGCGTAGTTTCGGCATTTCTCTGCTCTGTGAGCTGATGCAAAGCTGCGAAGCACGAATATTTACTGCACGTGTACTGATTAGATCAACAATGATACGCACGGCAGATTCATGCTGCTCCTGTGGCAGTAATTGAAGTAACTCTAGTACTTGAACCGTACCATTACCAACCTGATTAAGTCGCTCGAAAATTGGACGAATGTACGGCGTATCAGCAATTTCTACACTTTTATTAGTATGTGATCGCCAATTTTTGCCACCATACACTGGAGGCTGAAAATTCCCCTGAATGTACAATTTGAGTAAAGTATCTAGTGTTATACCATACCCAGGATCAATTAAAGCTGTTTGCTGGCGTTTGATTAACAGAGTTTGATGCTGAGACTGATCATACAGATAATCGAAGTAATACTGGCGTGAGATAGGATTACCCGAAAAATGGTTAAGCATTTTTATTCGATCATACTCTTGTAAAGGAGGATTAAGAATATCCTGATAGCGCACATCCCCCGCATAGACCAAATGATGTTGCTCAGCCAACTGTATAAAATCTGGCAGTGTGAATGCGCTGTGATCATTATTCATCATTTTTATAATTGATTGCGCTGGATCACAACTAAGTATCTCTTCACCGACTTCTCGTAGTGCAGCACTCCACGCGAGATGTTCCGGCAAATTCATTAATGTAAACGCAATATACTCTGCAATTTCATTAATAGTCGCACTTTCAGCCTTAGCGAGATAAGCCAAAATACAGTCTCGCCACCACTCGATCTTTTTCCAGCCCGGATAGGCATCATAGCTAACTAATGCCACACCAGTTGGGGTTAACACATGCGCAATCTGCTTCAAGATGATGTGGCGAATATTTTGATTTACATGGCTGAATACATCATGACAAATCACGTAGTCAAATACACCGGCCTTTAAACTCAGCGCTTCAATATCACCACACATAAAGCGCAAATTAGTAAAGCCAGCGGCCTTTGCTATCTGTTGCGCACACTCAATCGCTATAGCATCTTTATCTATACCCACTAAGCGTGCATCGGGTAAATACGTCGCGAGCGCCAATAAATGACTACCATCCCCACAACCCAAATCCAGTATGCGAGCCGTTTCCACAGGAGCCGCAGCAAAGCCAAACAAGCTCACCAACGCTCGTAAATGATCGGGATGTGCTTGTGGCAAGATCCGTGTTGCCTGAATGCTCTGTGACATGTCGATTCCTTAAAACCCAAATCTATTCATAAAATAATGCACATACTATTTAGCCGCACAGGATACAAAAGTAAAACAAATAAACCAATATATTCATAACTGAACTGGTATTTATACCTACGACTACTTATATTTTTAAAGATGAAGCCAGCTATAGAAGCAAAACGACAGATACTGAATACCCAGTATTTATCTTCCTCCAAATACAGCTCAGAACCTTCTCCATCAGGAGTCAAACATACGCACTAATTTTCCAAAAAACTTCTCAATACTCATAACTTCACTAAAAATACACAAATTCACCAACAATACCTATATATAACAAATGCTTCGTTTTGGCTATTTAGAGTGTTACATATAATTAATAACCATTAGTTCATTGATATAAAAACATAATTAATTAATAAAAAACTGCAAATATTGCAAATCTGTAAACATTCACTATGCTTTCCCGTTCGCCAGATTTTAGTAACTTTCAATATCACTTTTCCATCTGACATTCACACCACACTCAGCGACATACCATGAACA